>CAIUDO010000736.1 GCA_903897935.1 uncultured Pseudomonadota bacterium | reverse complement strand
GCCGCCGATGACGCGACGGCGCCGAGCCACCAACGGGTCGCTCACGCATCTGCCGCAATCGAGCCCGCGGCGTGTACCGGGCCTTGGCCCTCGCCCTCGCCCTATGCGCAACGGGCTGCTAGGCGCCGGTGTTCGACGGCTTCGTGCCGCACCGGGGCGTCGGCGCCTACGCATTCGGGATGACGCGCGAGGCTTGCATCGCCGCGCTCGGGCCGCCCGACGCTGCCCGGGAATTCGCCGGGCGGAAAGCGGTCACCTGGGGCACGATCGAGGCGTGGTTCAGCGCCGACCGCCTGGTGGAGCTGTGGTGTCTCCCCGGCACCCCTCTCACCGTGGCCGGCATCGACCTGGTCGGGGACAAGGCGGCGCACGAGAAGCTGCTCGCCGCCCACGCCGGCGCCACGCAACACGGCCGCTACGTCAATTTCCCGTCGCTCGGCTTGTGTCTCTGCGGATTCGGCAAGTCCTCAAAGGTGGCGAATCGCATGGCGATCCTCTACGCGCCGGTCGCGGCCAAGGCCGTGTCGTTTTTGGGGACGGTCTGATCCCGGCGCCGTTGCTTCGGGCTGGCGCCCCCGGCCTCCGGGTGCCCCTGGCGGCGGGGGGCCGACGCCGCGCAGGTGCGCAGCCCCCGCGGGCGGGAACCTGTCGGGGTCGACACCACAAGCCGGATGCGGGGGGGAGGAGCGTGATCGCAGCGCACGGTGCCCTCGCGCGTGCCCGGACGCGAGTTGACCTACGCGCGTTGGAGAGCTTCCACCCGCGGGTGACCTGGCGAGTCCACCCCGCCCTCCGAGCGTTCGCCCGACCTCGACACGAAAGACCAGCAGGTGGGTCCTGGCCAGGCGCTCGAGCTGGGCAACATCGTCGAAGTCGGGCGCGAGCGAGGTCGGTCATCGCCGCTGGCGCACGGCCTAAACGTACGGTCCCCGTTTAGGTCGCTAAACGAGCCAAAGTCTTCCGTACGTAGCCACGAACCTATGCTCATCGCGAAATTGCCGAAAGACTTGCCGGCGTTCCACCGTCGGCGCCTGCGCAGAGCTCACTGCTTCGTAAGGTCGACGCCCGACACCGCCATCGTCCGGCCGCCGTCTCGCTCGACCGGCGGCGACTCACGTCGATCGTCGACGTGGTGAACGCGAAGCCGACGACGATGTCGTCGCCGTCGAACTCCTTGATGGGGCCGACGATCTCGATGGTGGTCCCGCAAGGCGTACGAGACCACGTTCACCCTGCGCCGCCGCGGGTAGTCATCGGCGCCGGCTGGGCCGGGCGGGGACCGGTCGCACCGGCCCGTCCTGTTGCGTGTCGCCGGTGGGGCTCGCGAGCGCGCGCTCCGCGTCGGTGACGAGGTCGAACACGCCGACGGCTTCGTACAACCGGTACCGGACCCGCCCCCCGACCTGCTTCAGCACCCCCGCCGCCACGAGCTGGGCCAGCGCGCCGTCGATCGCGCGCGGCGACCGCCCCGTGAGCGCCACCGCCGTGCTCGCGGTGACCAGGGGCGCGGACGGGAGTTGCTCGACGAGCGCCCACGCGGCGGCGTCCGCCCGCAGCGCGCCCGCCTCGGTCCGGACCTGCTCCCGCCAGCGCTCGACCAGGGCAGCGGTCCGCTGCTCGTAGCGGTCGGCCTCGACGCACGCGCGCCGGGTGACCTGGGCCACCAGCTCGAGCCAGGCCATCCACCCGGCGACCAGCTCCTGAGCGCCCGGATTCCCAGCCCGCCGCGTCCTGGTGAGCCCCGCCACGTACCGCGTCGACTCCGTGGCCAGCACGAGGCTGATCGGCGGGACGACGCGCCGACACAGCCCCCGACGCCGCAGGACGAGCTGCAGCAGCGCCCGCCCGGTGCGGCCGTTGCCGTCGGCGAACGGGTGGAGGGTCTCGAACTGCGCGTGGGCGACCGCCGCCTGGACGAGCGGCGGGTGGTCATCACCCGACACGTAGGCGCACAGGTCCTCGAGCAGGGCCTGGACCTCGTCCGCGGGCGGCGGCACGAACTCCGCGTCGAGCGGCGTCGTGCCCCCGACCCAGTTCTGCTCGGCGCGGACGACGCCACCGAGCCGCTCGTCCCGCGTCCCGTGGAGCAGCCGCGCGTGCAGGGCGCGGAGGTGGTCGACGGTGAACGGCCCCGGCGCCGTCGCCACGGTGAGCGCCTCCGTGAGCGCGCGGATGTTGCCCACGACCTCGAGGGCGCGACCCGACGGGTCGAGCTCCGGATCGAGATCGGCGAGCGCGAGCTTCCGGGGGCTCACCACCAGGCCCTCGACCTGCGAGGAGCCCACCGCCTCGGCGCGGAGGAGCAGGCGCGACAGGACCTCGAGCCGGTGGGGTCCGCGGTCGACGCGGGTCCCCTCGTCGAGGGCGGCCACGGCGCGCTCGGCGTCGGACACGTCGGCCGCGACGCGCGCGTCGATCGGCAGGACGAGTCCAGCGAGGGGATGGGGCACGAACGCCCGGAACGTGCCGCCGACGCGGGCCCGGCGAGGGCCGAAGGCCGTGGGGTCGGGCGCCCAGCGCCGGATGACGAACCTGCCCATCTCCACCCCGTAGCCGCAGGATGATTACTAACCTGCGCTTAGTGGCGCAGGCCACGTGAGAACCCACATTGGCAGCGACGTGCGCGACTACCGCCTGTTCAGGGCGCGCCTGGATCTCGCCAAGCCTGGTCCCGCTCGGGGTCAGCGGGGCCCTCCACGCTGTCGATCAGCTCCGACGCCATGCTCGGTCGAGACGACGCTGTTCGGCGCGCGGCTGCCCGCGGCTCGGGCCCCCGCTGGGCATCCGTGGGCGGTGGAGGTGCGCGGTCAAGCGTTGCGGGTCGTCCGGCTCGGGGCGCTGGCGGTGCGGGGCGATGGGCTCGATGCGTCGTCGTTGGCGGTCGCGATGCGGCCCCCTAGGGCCAAGCCGCTGCCGTCGTTGGTGGGCAACACCCAGACGCCGCGCGCCGCGTTCTCCCGGGCGAGGGCCCTGCCGCTGGACGCGCGGGTCGCCGGGGGGATCGTGCCCGCGCTGACGCTGACGGGGCTCGGTGGGCTGCTCGCGGCGTGGTCGGCGGGCTTCGTAGGCCCGACGCTGGCGCCGTGGGTGCCGGCGTTCGTCTGGGGTGGGGTGGGGGGCTGGGTGGCGTGGGGCGTGACGCGGGCTTGGCGGAGGGCGTGATCCCGTCGGCGGCGGCGCTCACCGGCGCGCCGACCTCCGCAGCTCCGCCGCGATCCGTCGGTACCCGTCCTCTCCCTGGCGGAGCGCGTCGGCGCTGGTGTGCACCGAGTACATCCCGGTCACCAACGGGTGCGGGTGCTTGGTGGCCGACGCGATCACGATCTCCGTGGCTCCGACCGCCACGAGGTCGATCGGAGCGTCGCCTTCCTCGAACACCGCCAGCTCCTTGCCGACGGTGACCCCGGCGACACGAACGGCGCCCACGCTCCCGGCGAGCCACGCTACGTCATGGCCGGGGGCAGGTTGGTAGCGCCACGCCTCGCCGTCCTGCAGCGTGACGTGCAGGTAGGTCACGGGCGCGGGGTAGGGGATGACGCTGCGTCGGCCGCCGTACGCGCCGAGCAGGACGCGCACCCGGCCGTCGTCGGGGATGAGCGGGGCGTCGATGTAGTGGCTCTCGGCGGGCGCGAGCTCGAGCTCGGGCGCCAGCGACACCCAGAGCTGGAAGCCGCGGACCCTGCCTTGGTCGCCGGGACGCCCGGTGTGCCACACGCCGCCGCCGGCCTGCATGTACTCGATGCTGCGCGGCTCGAGCCGGCCCGCCTTCCCGGTGGAGTCGGCGTACTCGAGCGTGCCCTCCAACAAGGTGGTGTGCGTAGCGATGCCCGAGTGGGGGTGCATGGGCATCGGCGGCAGGGTGCCACCTTCGAATTCGAACCGATCGAGGAAGACGAACGGCTTGACCCGCTCCCCGAGGTCGCCGGGGCTCATCAGGCGGGTGATGCCGCCGTGGCCCCGACCGGCGGTGCGGGTCGCGACGCGCCGCCCGGGGACGGTCGTTTGGGTGGGCGGAGCGTCTGGGAGCATCGGGGCCTCGGCGCAGATTGCAGGCACCGTACCCGGGCGGCGCCGCGCCGCCACCACCCCGCCGCGAGACGCGCTGCGCAGGCGCCCGCCGCGCTCTACACTCCGCGGCATGGAGCACACCCGCGTACGCGATCTCGGCATCCACATCCTCCCGGACGGGGGCTTCCTCGTGCGCGCGCCGATGCGTGGCCTCGCGGCGCGGGTGCCGCTGCACGCGGTCGAGCTGCTCGCGTTCTGCACCGAGCCACGGACCCGCGCCGACGCCGAGGCGCGCTTCGGCCCGGCCGGCGCGCGGCTGTACGGCGCGCTGGCGGAGGTCGGGCTCCTGGTCAAGCCGGACGAGGCGCACCACACGCCCGTGATGTTCGAGAACTTCGCGAGCCTCGACGTGCACCGGCGCATGCTTGGGGACACGCCGCGGATGCGGGCGTTCGCGGACGCCGTCCGCGCGGTCGTGCGGCCCGGCATGGCCGTGCTCGACGCGGGCACCGGGAGCGGGATCCTCGCCGGCCTCGCCGCCCAGGCCGGCGCCCGCGTGGTGTACGCGGTCGACAACTCCGACATGATCGACGTAGCGACCGAGGTGTTTCGGGCGTCCGGCTTCGGGGACCGGGTCCGGCCGGTGCGCGCGGACATCGCGCAGGTGGCGCTCCCGGAGCCCGTGGATGTCGTGGTCTCCGAGACGTTCGGCGCGATGGCGCTGGCCGAGGGCGGGCTGGACGACGTGCGGGCGTGCGTGGCGCGCAACCTCGCGCCAGGCGGGCGGGTTATCCCCGAGGGCCTGTCGCTGCACCTCGCCCCGGTGCGGGACCGCGCCCTCCACGACGAGGCGTTGGGCCCGTTCACGACGTTCGAAGGGGTGGACCTCGGCGTGCTCCGCTACAGCGCGCTCCACCGGGGGGTGACGACTGTAGTCGCGCCCGCGCAGCTCGCGCACGCGGGGGCCGCGTTCGCCCGCGTGCCGTTCCCGTCGGAGACGCCGGTTCGTGGTGAGCTTCGGCTCGACGGGGTGGCGCCGGGCCCGCTCTATGGCTTCGTCGGGTGGTTCACGCTGCACCTGGCGCCCGGCGTCGACCTCGGCACGGGCCCCGCCGATCCGTTGACGCACTGGAAGCAGCAGCTCCTGCCGGTCGAGCCGTTCTACGTGGACGGGCCGCTGCAGCTGACGGCCGAGGTCGGTCCAGCAGCGGGCGATCGCCGCGGTGCGGAGGTGCTCCTGCGCTGGTCGTCGCTGCTCGGCGAAGGGCAGAGCTTCCACCGGGTGCGGTGAGGTCAGCCGGCGTCGACCAGCGACCCGTCGGCGTCGCGCCGCCACGTCCGCACCGGCGCGCCCCGCACCAACCCGTGGTGGACCGACCGCTGAGCCCCGCGGGACCGCGCCGCCGCGTCAGCCGCTCGCGCGGCCAACGCCTCCCCCAGCCGGTCGAGCGCCCGTCGACGGTTGGCGTGCTGCGACCGCTCGGCGTCCACCCGCACCGCGATGCCGGTCGGCCGATGCACCGCCCGGATCGCCGACGACGACGTGTTGACGTGCTGCCCGCCCGGCCCGCCCGAGCGCGTCGCGGTGACCTCGACGTCCGCCGGGTCGACCACGATCGCGGCCGCGTCGGGCTCGTCGACCACGACGACGCCCGCGTACCACCGTCGCCGCTGGCCGCGCCCGCGCACCGGGTCGACCAGCGCGTGCGTGCCGAGCCACCCGCCCAGCGCCGAAGCGTCCCCGCGGACGGCGATCCGAACCGACGACGGCGCGTCGCTGAGGCCGATGGTGACGGTGTGCTCGACGACCAGCCCCGCGCGCGCGCAGGCGTCGACGACCGCGCCCGCGAGCGACGCGACGAACCGGCGGACCTCCACCGGCCCGACGCCGGCGGTGACGAGCAGGTGGGTCACCGCTTCACCGTGACCATCGGCGTCAGCTCGGCGACCCGCGCCGCCGCGCCCGCCGCCACCAGCGCCGCGACGACCGATGCGACGTCCTTGTAGGCGTCGGGGTGCTCCGCGTAGAGCAGGTCGTTGTCGTCGTACAACACGCGGCTGCCGACCGCGGTGCGCTGCATGGACGCGCGCGTGTAGCGGTGCTTGAACCTGGACACGGCGTCGTTGCGGCCGTAGCGCCGCCCCGCGCCGTGCGCGACCGAGCACAAGCATCCCGGCTCGCCGAGGCCGCGCATCACGTGGCTCGGGGCGCCGCGGCTGCCGAGCACGACGGTGGCCTGGCCGAGGCCGGCCGGCGCGCTGCCCTTGCGGAACACCCAGGCGTCCTGGCCGTCGACGACCAGCGTGTCGGCGGTGTTGTGGACGACGTCGAACCCGCCGGCGATCGCAGCGGGCCGGGCGACGCCGAGCGCGCCCAGCATCCGCCAGCACAACACGAGCCGGTTGGCCTGCGCGAACCGGACGGCGCCCTCGAGCTCTTGGCGGTAGATCCGCCACGCGTCGCCGTCGAGCACCTGACCCGACCAGCGGCGCTTCAGCCACGCGCCGAGCCCGCGGGATCCAGAGTGGGCCAGGACGGCGAAGCCACCGGGGCGGAGGCCCACCGCGGCGGCCGCCTCGCGGTCCACCACCGCGCCGACCCGTGACGCCTCGAGGAAGTGGTTGCCCCCGCCGATCGTGCCGAGCGCGGCGCCGAGCTCGGGGTCATCGGGGGGCGTCGCCGACAACGGCGCGAGCGCCGGCTCCGACTCCGCGAGGGCCACGAGGCTGTCGGGCACGCCGGGCACCGCGCCCAAGCCGCGCGCGCCGCCCGACCACGTCGCGGCGAGCAGGGCGGCCGGGTCGGCGTCCGGGATCGCAGGACCCTCCGTCGCTTCCCAGACCCGACGCTCGAGGTCGTCCCCGCGGTGGCGGACGCGCGGCACGCCGACGACGCGCGCGCCGCATCCGGCGTCGCCGCCCACGAGGTCGGGGCGCAGCCCGCGCGTGAACGCGAACGCGGCGCCGATCGGGACGCCGGGGCCCGGGTGCAGGTCCGGCAACCCGACGGCCCGCACGCAGCCGGGCTCCCGGGCGATGCCCGCGAGCTGGCGCAGCGCGTCGCCCTCCATCCACACGTCGTCGAGCCCGATCACCCGCGCGTGCGCAGGCCAGTCCGTCGGCAGGTCTTGCGGCATGTCCGCCTCCGACGACCGACCGAAGCATGTCGCGTGCCATACGCTCGTTCGTACCTTTTCGCGTGTGTTGGCGCGTGATGCACCACATCGCGCGGTGCATGAACTACCATCTGGTGCACAACACACCAGGACGCCGATGCGCACCCTCCTCACGTGGTCCGACCAGGGCGCCGCCGGGCCGCGACCGGCGCACCACAGCCGGCGTCCGAACTCCGATACGGGCCCGATCGTGCGCCTGCTCGACCACGCGGACCGGCCCTACGACCGGGCGCTGGTGCTCACCACCGAGGCGGGCGCCGGGCCCGCGCGCGCCCACGCGGCGTCGCTCGCCGAGCGCGGCCTCGCGGTCGAGGTGATCGCGCTGCCGGTCGACGATCCGTCCGACCACGCGCAGCTCTTCGCCGCCTTGTCGCCCGTGGTCGCCGGGCTCGGGTCGGGCGAGGTCGACGTGTTGTTGAGCGCCGGCACGCCACAAGCCCAGACGCTGTGGGTGATCCTGGTGCAAGCGGGCCTGCTGGACGCGAGGATGCTGCAGGTCATCCCGGCGGCGTTCGTGCCGGTGCCGCACCCGCACCCGGTCCGCGTCGTCTCGTTGGACATCCCTGGCTTCCCGGAGATCCGAGCGCTGCGGGCGGAGGTCGACCGGTGGCGCGCCCGCGACGCCGCGCGCGGCGCCGGGCTGATCGGGAGGAGCGCCCCGATGGTCGCGTTGGAGCGGCGGATCGGGCGGGTCGCGTCGTCGTCGTTGCCGGTGCTCGTGCTCGGCGAGACGGGGGTGGGAAAGGAGCTGGTCGCGCGCGCGGTGCACGGGGCGAGCGCGCGCGCGGGGGCCGTTCATCGCCGAGAGCTGCGCGTCGCTCGCCGAAGGGCTGCTCGCGACGGAGCTGTTCGGCCACGAGGCCGGCGCGTTCACCGGCGCGGTGGGCCGTCGCCGCGGGCTGTTCGAGCTCGCGCATGGCGGCACGCTGATGCTCGACGAGCTCGGTGAGCTGCCGCCGCGGGTGCAGGTCAGCTTGCTGCGGGTGCTGCAGGAGGGGGTGATCCGGCGGGTGGGGGGCGAGGAGGTGGTGCGGGTCGACGTCCGGGTGGTCGCGGCGACGCATCGCGACCTCGGCGCGATGGTCCGCGACGGAACGTTCCGTGAGGACCTGTACTATCGACTGCGCGGCGCCGAGCTGCGGGTGCCCCCGCTCCGCGAGCGCGTCGACGACCTGCCGGCGCTCGTCGAGGCCTTCTTACGGCAGGCCGGGCGGGCGCGGCTGCCGGTCTCCCGCGAGGTATGGCGCGCCATCGAGCGGTACGGGTGGCCGGGCAACGTGCGCGAGCTGCGGTCCGAGGTCGAGCGCTGGGCGGTGTTCTGCGACGACGGGGTCACGGTCGACGACCTGTCGCCGGAGGTGCGGCGAGGGGTAACGGCGCCCGCGCCGGCCGCGAGCGGGGCGCGCACGCTGCGGGAGGCCGTAGAAGACGCGGAGCGAGCTGCGATCTCGGCTGCGTTGGCTGCGGCGGGCGGGAACGTGTCGGCGGCGGCGCGCGCGCTCGGGGTCGACCGACACACGGTCGCCAGGAAGCGCGACCACGGGTGAGGCGGCTCCGCTCGTGATCCGTTGCCGAGCATGCGCGTCGGACGCGACGTCATCGACCGCGCATCACCCGGCTGGCATCACTCCGGGATCGCGGGCCCGACCGTCACCTTCACGCGACCGCCCGCCGCCGGCTCGTTCGCGAAGCGCACCGGCAAGAACCGCTCGATCGTCCACTGGTTCGTCTCGCTGTGCATCGTGAGCGGGCCCGTCGTGAACGCGCCGCCGCCCGCCAGCGCCAGCGGCAGCATGAGCTGATCGGCGAGGTGGGGGCCGACCGGCCCGAACCGCCGCCACTGCTCGTACGCGTCCGCGACCTCGTCTGCGACGGCCTCAGCGCGCCTCCCGCGGTCGCCGTACCCCACGAAGCACTCCGTCAGCGCCGGTGTCCGCGCCGTCACCCACACACAGTTGCCCGGCCCGTCGGCAGCGACCGTCCGCGTCCGGGTGTGCTCGACCGGGATCCCCAGCCGACGCCGGATCCGCTCCGTCTCGCGGAACCCGACGTTCCCCGGCACCGAGCTCACGATCGCGTCGACGCGGACGTCGCCCAGCTCCGTCGCGTCGGGCAACGACAGCGGCGTCAGCCGGGACGGCCGCGCGCGCAGGCGCACCTCGCCCCCGCCCGCCGGCGCGAACCCCGGGCGGACCAGCTCGAGCGTGACGTCGGCGCCCATCCGGCGGATCAACGGCAAGAACGCCTGGTCGAGGTACTCGAACGACGGCGCCAGCGGGTTGTGCGTGCCGCCTTCGATGCGGACGTCGCTCGGTTGGTCCGCGTACAGCAGCGCGGGCAGCACCGTCTGTACCACGAGGTTGCAGCTCCCTGCCGATCCGATGCGGATGGTCGTCTCGCCCCCGCGCGACGCCGTCGGGCGGAAGACGAGCGCGGAGCTGCCGAGCTCGTCCCCTTCCACCACGGCGGCGCCGACCCACGCGGCCGCGCGCACACACGCGAGGTGTTGTCGCATCAAGCCCGGCTTCGCCCGCCCGCCACGGATGCGCTCGATCGTGAACGGGGACCCGGTGACCAACGAGAGCGCGAGGCTGGTGCGCAGCACCTGGCCCCCGCCTTCGCCCGTCGTGCCGTCGATGGTGATCATCCCTTCACCCCTTTACGCAGACGACCTGGCGGAGCGTGTGCACGACCTCGACCAGGTCCGATTGTGCCGCCATGACCGCGTCGATGTCCTTGTACGCCATCGGGATCTCGTCGATGACGCCGGCGTCCTTGCGGCACTCGACGCCCGCCGTCGCCGCGATGTGGTAGTCGACCGTGAACCGCCGCTTCGCCTCCGCGCGCGACATCGTCCGCCCGGCGCCGTGGCTGCAAGAGCAGAAGCTCTCCGGGTTGCCCTTGCCGCGCACGATGTACGACCGGGTGCCCATCGAGCCAGGGATGATGCCGAGCTCACCCACACCGGCGCGCACGGCGCCCTTGCGGGTGACCCACACGCGCTTGCCGTAGTGGACCTCGGGCTGGACGTAGTTGTGGTGGCAGTTGACCGCGGTCGCTTCGACCGTGAACGGCCGCACGCCGCGGCACCCGCCCACCGCCGACACGACGGCCGCCATCATCACCTCGCGGTTCGTGCGCGCGAAGTCCTGCGCCCACCCGACCGCGGCGACGTAGTCGTCGAACAGCTCGGATCCCTCGGACAGATACGCGAGGTCGACGTCGGGCAGGTTGATGAACCACCGACGCATCTCCTCCCGCGCGCGCTCGATGAAGTACGACCCGATGCGGTTGCCGATCCCGCGCGAACCGGAGTGCAGCATGAACCACACGTGGTCCGCCTCGTCGAGGCAGACCTCGACGAAGTGGTTGCCGGTGCCGAGCGTGCCGAGGTGGACCGCGGAGTTCGCCTTCTCGAGCGCCGGGTGACGGCGCGTCAACGCGTCGAGGCCGGGCGCGAGCGCGGCCCACGCCCCGCCGACGTGCCCCGGCAGCTCGCCCCACGCGCCGACGTCGCGCTTGCCGACCGTACGACCGTGCGGCACGGCGCGCTCGATCGCGGCGCGCACCTCGGACAACGACTCCGGCAGGTCGGACGCGGTCAGCGACGTCTCGACGGCCATCATGCCGCAGCCGAGGTCGACGCCCACCGCCGCCGGGATGATCGCGCCCGCGGTCGGGATGACCGAGCCGATCGTCGCGCCGCGGCCCCAGTGCACGTCCGGCATCACCGCGACCCACTTGTGGATGAACGGCAACCGCGCGACGTTCTCGAGCTGAACGCGCGCGCCGTCGTCGACCGGGACGCCAGTGGTCCAGCACTTGACCGGGTGGCCGCCTTCGGGTTGGAACACCGTGGGTCCGCTCATCTCGCCTCCTGGTGGCTGGGCCCGTCGTTGGCCCTCGCAGCGCTAAAGCACGCGCCGTGCCAACCCGATACCCGGCGTTGCCCCGTCAGCGACGGTTCGCCTGACGAGCGTTCCGTATCGCTAGCGATAAGCTCATATCGCTCGCTTCTGGTTGATGGGGGGGCACGGCGCGCTCCCGATCGCGTGTAGTCGTGAACACTGCGCCCGGCGACGTCGAGGTGCATGCGCGGATCCGGGCCGTCAGCGGTCGAGCTTCTTCCGGAGCAGGAGGGCGACGAGGAAGGCGTCGCCGGAGGGTGTACCGCTGACCGCGGTCCAGTCCTGGAACGCCCGTTCGGCCCTGGTCACGAGGTCCTGCGCCTCGCGCCTGGTGAATTCGCGGGTCAGGTCGTAGTCCGCCTCGTGCCGTGCCTGCTGAAGCTCGATGAAGGTCTCGCAGAGGCGCCTAAGCTCGGGCGGGATGGGCCCGCCCGTCGCACCCTGAAGCGTGCTCGGGAGCGTGCCGCCCTTGAAGCTGTTCGCTGCCGACTTCATCTCGCCGTGGTCGAACGCTCGGGTCACCGCGTACCGGAGCTCGGCTCGGTTGGAGCCGCGCACGACAAACCGCGAGGCTGCGTCGATGAGCAGGTGGAAGACGGCGTAATAGGCAGCGGACACCGCCCTGCGCAGGCTCGCCTGCTTCGGACGCTTGCGCTCGCGCTTCACCAGGTGCCCTGCCTGGTCCAGCAAGTCCTTGTGCAAGCTCACCCGGCCCAGTCCTCGCCGACGATGCCCTTGTGCTCCGACTCTGACCGGAAGCGCACGTAGACCTGCACCTCGAT
The DNA here is from genome assembly GCA_903897935.1 of uncultured Pseudomonadota bacterium. Classification (GTDB taxonomy): domain Bacteria; phylum Myxococcota_A; class UBA796; order UBA796; genus CAIUDO01. Next base: position 10,837 of record CAIUDO010000736.1, on the reverse strand, counting down.
CGGCGCTGCAGCGTGGGTGACCAGGTCTCGGACCTGATCGCGCATTTCGTCCCTGGTCTGCAGGGGCCACACCTGACTCACGAGATCGTCGTGCAATACGATCCACACCCACACGGCGGCGTCGCCGGTGGCGTCCCGACCGACCTTGACGTCCCAACCGGCGATCGCGGCCGGGAACGGCAGTTCGTCTCGGTGAGCAGCAAGCTGCTCTCGGATGGCAGCGTGTCCGACCATGAGCGCTCCCTGGCCGAGTCATAGCTTGGGCACAGCGGGAGCGCTCACCCGGCCGGCTCCGGCTCGCCGAGGATGAGGAGGCGGCGGTCGGCGCGTGGTGAAGCGCTCGCCGTCGCGTGCGAAAGGGTAGCGTGTCCGTCCTTTGCGGTCCGTATCGCCTACGATATCAAGCTATCGTCTCGTCTCGAACGGGATCCGCGAGCGCGCGGCCCAGGGCGTCGAACATCCGCACCGCCATGTGCTGGGTGGCGGGGCCCACCCCGGCGCGCGTCGCCGTCCAGATCTCGGCGTCTTTGGCGGCGTCCGGGTTGACGACGCTCGGGATGCGCCCCCGGAGGGTCGCCTCGTGCACGAGGCCCAGCCGCGCGGCGAGCCGCCGCGACCGCTCGTTGCCGGGCGCGATGCGGGCTTCGATCCAACGACGGCCCATCGGCCCGAGGCCCGCGCGCAGCACCGCCGCGACCGCTTCGCTCGCGAGCCCGCGCCCCTCCGCGGCGTGGTCCACCCAGTACCCGACCTCGGCGCCGTCGGGCGCGTGGGCGGGGTGCAGCCCGCACACCCCGACGAGGCGGCCACCCAGCAGCACGCCCCACGCGAAGTCCTTGTCCGCTTCGAAGTTCGCGCGCATCGACCGGACGAACGCGAGCTGCCGCTCCAGATCCGGCTCGCGCTCGGCCCACGGCAACCACGGGCGGACCCGCTCGCGGTTGCGGACTGCCATGTCGAACAACGCAGGGGCGTCCTCGCCTCCCAGCGGTCGCAACGTCAGGCGATCGGTGTCGATGCGGTAGGGGGTGCCGGCGGCGACCGGCTCGGTGGGCCACCCCCGGTTCGGGCGCTGGGCCACGCGCCACGCCTCGAGGTCGCCGTCTTCCGGGTATCGAACACGATCCGCGACGTGCCGGCCGCCGACCACGAGCAGCTCCGCGGGCGCGTCGGTCGGGTTGTCGAACGTGTGCGCGACGCCGGTGCCGGCGGGGAAGGCGACGAAGCTGCCGGGCCGCAGCGCGACCCGCTCCTCGCGCCCGTCCGGGTGGTGGGCGCGTACGACCGGATGGCCGCTGAGCACGTAGATCAGCTCCTCTTCGTGGAGGTGCGCGTGCAAGCGGCTGGTGCGGCGGCCGGGCGCGAGCGTCTCGTGCCAGGCGCCGATGGTGCGGGTGGCGCCAGCGGTCCCGAGGTCGCGGCCGAACGAGAGCAGCTCGGCGTCGAACGGGGCGGGATAACGCCCGTCTTCGCCGGGGACGTCGTCAACGTGTACCACCGACCAGCCCGATCGAGTCGAAGTCATAGGCCCTCCACGGTGATTGTAGCGGCTCGGTGGTCCGCGTCCCGCGCTCACCGTCGCGTGCGATAGGATCCTATCGTGAGGCGAGCATGGCGCGACCGGCGGTCGTCTATGGGCAGCTCGGGACCACCCTGGACGCCGGGCGGGGGCCCAAGCGGTGGGAGCGGTGGCGCCCGACGGTTGGGCTGTGCGCCCAGCCGGATTGGCAGGTCCATCGCCTCGAACTGCTAGTTCCCCCCCGGTACCGCGACGTCGCGGCGCAGGTCGTCGCCGACGTACAGCAGATCTCCCCGGAGACGGTGGTCCGTCAGCACACGCTCGACCTCGACGATCCGTGGGACTTCGAGTCCGTCTACGGCGCGCTGGCGGACTTCTTTGCCGGTTGTACGTTCGATCCTGAGCGCGAGGACACCTACGTCCACATCACGACCGGCACCCACGTCTCGCAGATCTCCTTGTTCTTGCTCGCTGAGTCGCGGAGGGTGCCGGCGCGCTTGATCCAGACCGGGACCGGCCCGGACCCGGTGCGCGGGCTGCTGCGGATCATCGACCTCGACCTGTCGCGATACGACCGTATCGCCAAGCACTTCGCCCACGAGCGCGTCCTTGCGACGTCGTTCCTCAAGGACGGCATCGCAACCCGCAACGCCGCCTTCAACGCGCTGATCGAGCGCATCGAGCACGTCGCGGTGCGGTCGCCGGACCCGGTGCTGCTGCTCGGCCCGACCGGCGCCGGCAAGTCGCGGCTCGCCGAGCGGATGTACGCGCTGCTGCGGGCGCGTCGGCTCGTCGAAGGTGCGTTCGTCGCGCTCAATTGTGCGACGGTCCGCGGCGACGGGGCGTCGTCGGCGCTGTTCGGGCACGTGAAGGGGGCGTTCACCGGCGCGGTGTCGGAGCGCGCGGGGCTGCTGCGCAGCGGGCACGGCGGGGTGGTGTTCCTCGACGAGCTCGACGCGCTCGGCCTCGACGAGCAGGCGATGCTCCTACGCGCCCTCGAGGAGCACCGGTTCTTGCCGGTCGGCTCGGACCGCGAGGTCGACAGCAAGTTCCGCTTGATCGCTGGTTCCAACGCCGATCTCGCCGCGGAGGCCGCTGCGGGCAGGTTCCGCGAGGACCTCCTGGCGCGCATCGACACCTGGACGTTCCGGTTGCCCGCGCTGGCGGACCGTCGCGAAGACATCGCGCCCAACCTCGACTTCGAGGTGGCGCGCTTCGCCGATGCCGCGGGTCGTCGGGTGACGATGAACCACGAGGCCCGCGCCCGCTTCTTGTTGTTCGCCGAGGACCCGAGCACCCCATGGTCAAGGAACTTCCGTGATCTGGGCGCCGCGGTGCGGCGCATGGGCACCCTCGCGGACGGGGGGCGCATCACCACGCGGGAGGTCGACGAGGAGGTGGCGCGCTTACGGTCGCATTGGGGCGCCGGCGCCCCCGACGCCGACGCCGCCGTGCTCGCCGAGGTCCGCGGCCCCGGCGCCGAGCCGCTCGACCCGTTCGAGGCGGTCCAGCTCGCGTACGTCGTGCGCACCTGCCGCGCCCACCCGACCCTCGCGGCGGCGGGGCGGGCGCTGTTCGCGGTGAGTCGGGCCAGGCGCACGTCGACGAACGACGGAGACCGGCTTCGAAAGTACCTCGCTGGGTACGGGCTCGACTTCGCGGCGGTGACCGGGAGGCCGCGGGTCTGAGCGCGCGCCGCGCCCTCCGCGGTCCGATGCGCGCATGTTCGGCGGTGGAACATGTTCTCACGGCCGCTGGTAGACGGCGACGCGCCGCTCCGTCAGAGTGCGCGCGGCGCGGCGCGGCGACGCTCGGCGTTCAGGAGGGCCCCGCGTGCAGACGCCGACGATCACCGACCCGAAGCAGGCGGACGACCGATACAACGCGCTCGAGAGGCTGCTGCTCCCGGTCATGAAGGACGAGCGGGACATGATCTTCGTGCGCACGTCCGCGTGGATCACGCTCACGGTGTGGCCCATCGTGATCGGGCTGTTCCTGGCGCCGGCGTGGTTCGTCGGCCTGGCGGCCGTGCCGTACCTCGCGTTCGTCTTCATCGGGTTCGGCGGTCGGTACGGGCTCATGTTGCACGCGACCGGGCACCGCACCACGTACAAGCGAGGTTGGAGCTGGCTCGACGGGTACGTTCCGTGGGTGCTCGGGCCGCTGCTCGGCCACACCCCGACCTCGTTCGCGGCGCACCACATGTTCATGCACCACGTCGAGGGCAACCTCCCGGCGGACGTGTCGTCGACGCTCGCGTACCGTCGCGACGACTTCTTGCAGTTCGTGCACTATTGGGCTCGGTTCTTCTTCCTCGGGTACGTGCACCTGACCCGGTACCTGTGGCTGCGTGGCCGCACGAAGGTGCTGGTGCGGTTCATCGTCGGCGAGCTGTCGTGGTACGCGATGGTCGCGGCGGCGGCGTACGTCAATTGGGCCGCTGCGCTCGTCGTCTTCGTGATCCCGATGCTGATGATGCGCTGGCTGATGATGGTCGGGAACTTCGCGCAGCACGCGTTCGTCGACGTCAACGACCCGGCGAATCCGTATCGAAACAGCACGAACCTCATCAACACGCGGTACAACCACAAGGCGTACAACGATGGGTACCACATCGTGCATCACCTCAAGCCGTCGCTTCCGTGGACGGAGATGCCGGGCTACTTCGAAGAGCACATCGAGGAGTTCGTGAAGCAGGGGGCGATCGTGTTCGACGGCCTCGGCAACAACCAGCGGGTGTGGTGGTTGCTGATGACGAAGGACTACGAGACGATGGCGCGGCACCTGGTCGACTTCGAGGGGCGCACGATGGAGCAGCGCGTCGCGTTCCTCCAGTCGCGGGTGCGCGGCACGATCGGCGAGCGTCCTGGATTGTTCCAGATCGAGCACCTGCGGCTGGCCGCTACTTGAGGCGCGTCGTCGTCAACCGGTGACGCGTGTGAGGCACGATGCGCTACGAGCCTGATCCACCACGGTCTCGGCGCGCGTTCCTCGCCGGGACGGCCGCCGCGATCTTGTTGCGATGTAAGCCTGATCCGCGCGACTGCGCCCCGGGGGCGGGGGACACCGGCGCCGGCCCCGAAGACACGGGCTCGCCTTGGCCGTGCGAGGACCCGTTCGCGGGTGGCGCGCTCGTCGGCCTCGTCGTCTTCCTCGGCGAGGATGACGAGGGCGTCGGGTACGTCGACGGGTCGGGCCTCGACGGTCGGCTCGCGCTCGACCTGACGACGCTCGACGAGGAACACCTGGTACAGACCAACGATGCGTTCTACCTACGCACCTTGGCCCCGTCGACGCTGGACCCGGAAGGGTGGACCATCCCGATCACCGGCCTCGTCGCGGCCTCGTCGGCCATCACGGCGGCGGAGCTGGTCGCCGCCGCGGTCCCGATGGGCGTCACGCTGCTCGAGTGCTCGGGAAACAGCTTGAACCGGGCGTTCGGGCTGATCAGCGCCGCCGATTGGTCGGGGGTGTTGGTCGCCGACGTGCTCGCGCGGGTCAAGGCGCTCCCGTCCGCGACCCGGGTGCGCATCCGCGGCTTCGACGACCACCCGAAGTCGACGGGCTCGGTCGCGGGGGCCGCGTGGGTGTTCACGGTCGACGAGCTCGTCGCCGCCGGGGCGTTCTTCGCCACCGAGATGAACGGCGCGCCGCTGCCGCTCGATCACGGGGGCCCGGTCCGGTTGGTGGTGCCCGGGTGGTTCGGGTGTACGTGCATCAAGTGGGTCGACGAGATCGCCTTCGTCGACGACTCGGAGCCGGCGACGTCGCAGATGGTCGAGTTCGCGGAGCGCACGCACCAAGACGGTACGCCGTCGCTCGCGCGGGACTACAAGCCTGCGAAGATCCAGCAGGCGGCGATGCCGGTGCGCGTCGAGCAGTGGGACGTCGCTGGAGAGACGGTCTACCGGATCGTAGGCGTGCTTTGGGGGGGTGACACCCCGACGGACAAGCTGGTGGTGTCGTTCAACGGTGGGCCGCGCGCCCCCGTCGACGTCTGTCCGGCGGCGGCGACGAACCGCACCTGGACGTTGTGGTCGACGGTCTGGCGGCCCGGGCCCGGGATGTACACGATCACATGCCACATCGACGACGACGTGCCGCAGGTGCGCCTCGACGACGGGTACTACGCGCGGGTGGTCGCGGTGCCTTGACGCGGCGATTTGGGGTGTTCGAGCCGCCGGTTCCGCTCCGCGCCGCCGGTCGGCGCGCCCTTCGATCGGGAGTGCCGCATGGTGCAGGGCGCATTGGGCGACCGCGCCCGCGATCGCCGCGCGGGCGACCGTCAGCGCGTGCTAGCGTTGCGCCGGCCTGACGTTTTTGGCGGTTCTGGGTACTCCTGGATCGACACGAGCCGATGATTCGGCGGAGGCAACCATGAACGCCCTACCGCAGCCCCTCTACGACGACCTCACGGCCGCGCTCGCCGCGGCCGGGCGGCGGGACCTCGTGCGCAGGCTCGAAGCGCATCGCCCACGGGAGACCCTGACCAGCGGTCAGGCCGCCGCCCTCCTCGGCGTGTCCTCCGCGAACACCGTGAAGAACTGGCTCGAAGCTGGCCACTTCCCGGGCGCCTTCAAGACCGCCGGGGGCCACTGGCGGTTCTACCGGGACGAGGTGGAGGCGGTGCAGTCGCGCATCGACGAGCTGCGTGACAAGAACCGCCGTGGCGACCTCACGCCGCCCGACGCCAGTGACGAGGACGGTCCGCCTCCGCCGCTGCTGTAGGGGACGGTCCCAAACCGCGCATCTATCCGGCCGAGTGGGCGGACTTGGAAGTCCGCGCTCCGAGGTCACCGCGCCGAGCGCGGACAGCCTACGCCCCCCACGCCGCCAGCACCACCGACACCACCACCGCCACCCCCACCCTTGCGCGATCAATGGCCGACGGCTCGCCAATGATCCCGATGGTGTCGCGCGCGACGGGCCCTCCCAACGCCGCCGCGATCCACCGCGCCGTCGCCGCCACCAACAACACCACCCCCGCCAACGCCACCCACGCGCTGCCCGGGCGGGCCTGCACCAACCCCACCCAGACCGCCCACTCCCCCGCGAACGACAACGTGCCCGGCACCCCCAACCCCAACACCAGCGCCGCGAGCACCAGCCCCGCGAGCCTCGGCGCCCGCGTCGCGATCCCGCCCAGCGACGCCGCGTCGGTGGTGCCGGCGTGCTCGACGAGCAGCCCCGCCGCAAACGCCGCGGCCGCCCCCGAGATCGCCGCGTCGGTCAGCAACAGCACCGCCCCGTGCCGCGCCCCCGCGTCCCCGCTCGACCACGCCAGCAGCACGACGCTGCCGTGCACCAGCGCGCCCGCCGCCAACAGCCGCCGCAGGTCGGACTGCGCCAACGCCAACGCCCCGCCGATCAGCGCCCCGAACGCGCCGAGCAAGCCGAGCAGCCCAAGCCCGTCGGGGTCGACCGGGCCGATCCGACCCGCCCACCGCAGCAGCGCGTACCCCCCGAGCTTCCACGCGAACAACAACACGAGGCCGTCCGTGCGGGCCTCGGCAGCCACCTTGCCGATCCACCCGTGGACGGGCACCAGCGGCACCTTCACCGCGACGGCGGCCACGAACAACCCGAGGACCCACCCCGCGGGGGCGTGCGCGGACCACGCGCCGAGGGTCGCCAACACGAGGGCCCCGCTGCCGAGCACCACCCGCGCGGCGCGCTCGGCGCCGTCCGCGGTGCCGGCGCGCCCGAGCAGCACCAGCACCGGGATCAACGCCGCCTCCCAGCCGCCGAAGAACAGCACCCGGTCGTCGGCGAGCACCACGACGAGCCCAGCGGCCTGCGCGAAGAACACAGCGGCCCACGACGACGCGCGCGCGCCGATCCAGAACCACGGGACAACCGCCATCACGAGCACGAACGGCGCCGCGAGCGCGTCCAGGCGCAGCGCAGGGTCGGCCCACACCCCGCCCCCCAGCGCGACCGTGACGGCGCCGAGGGCGGCGACCACCGCCGCCGCGTACCGACCGAAGCGCGGCGGCGCTCCGAGCAAGAACGCGAGGCCCAACCCCACCGGCGCGAGCACGAGGGCCGGCAGCATCATGGCGCTTCCGAGGCGTGCACGGCGCGCGCCATCAGGTGCAGCAGCGGGTGCTGGTCCGGCGGGCCCGTCAACACGAGGGCGCACAACAAGCCGACCGTCAGGATCTCGGACGGCCCGAGGTCCGCCGGCGAGGACTCCCGCGGCGTGTCCGCGAGGAAGATCCGCTGAAACGCGAGCAACAGCGCCGCGGCGCTCGCGACCGTGCCGACCGCCAGCAGCAGCGCGGTGCCGTACCGACCGTCCTCGAGCGCGCCCTCCAAGACGAGGTGCAACGCGTCGAACCCGAGCGTGCCCGGCATCCCCACCGACGCGAGCGCGACGACGAAGAACGCCGCCGCGAGGCGAGGCATCGACGGCCCGACCCGACGCAGGGCCTCGAAGTCGCTGCTCCCGGCGCGCACGTGTAAGAACCCCACCGCGAAGTTCAGCCCTGCCGCGGCGACGCCGAGGTTGAGCGCCTCCAGCACCGCCCCTTGCACGCTGTGGGGGGTCCCAGAGAACAACGCGGGCAAGATCGCGCCCATATGCGCGAGCGCGAGGAACGCGAGCAAGCGACGCAGCCGGGTCTGGGTGACCGACATCAGCGTCCCATAGACGAGGCTCGCCGCCCCCAACGCCGTCACCACCGGGGCGAGGTCCGCCGCGGCGCCGGGCAGCGCCGGCAACAACAACCGGACCACCGCCACGACGGCCACCTTGACGCCGAGCAAGAACACGTTGAGCCCGACGACCGGCCCGTGCTCCAACGACAGCGGCAACCAGCCGTGGAACGGGAACAGCGGCGCGCGCACGACGAGCCCGACGAGCAGGAGCGCCATCGCGAGCTGCGCCGTCTCGGGGGGCAGGGCCAACGCCGCGATGTCGGCCGGGGCCGTCGACCACGACCCGGTCGCCGCGAGGTGCGCCTGCCCGAGGAACAGCGCGCCGCCCGCGAACAACGCAGCGCCGAGGCCGAGGAACACGCCGACCCGCCGCGCGACCCAGCCGCGCTCGGCCGTCACGCCGTACCGCGACAACAGCAGGGTGCACGGCACCACCTCCGCGGCGAAGAACAGCGCGAACTGGAGCAGGTCCGTCGACACCAGCATGCCGGTGATGCTCGCCTGCATCCACGCGACCGCCCCCAGCCAGGCCGGGAGGTCGCCCCGGTGGGCGCGCGGCCCGAACAGCGTGACGAGCTGGCCGACCAACGAGACGAGCGCCAAGAACACGACGACGAGCCCGTCGACCGACGCGTGGTACCGCAGCCCGCCCCCGAACCCGAGCGCCTCGCTCGGCGTGACCCCAGGGAGGACGCCGACCATGCGCAGGAACAGCGCGATCGCGACGACGAGGCCGAACAGGTGGGTGGCCGTCGCGATAGCGAGCGCGGCGCGGCCGGATCGCGGGAGGAGCGCGCCCGCGACCGCCGGCACGAGCCAGGTCAAGGTCAGCCAAGGCACGGTCACGTGACCGCCACGATGAGCAGCCACGCGAGCAGCGCGGCGGCGAGCGGCTGGGAGAGCACGGCCTCGACCGGCTCGAACAAGCGCGCCACCCGCTCGAGCGGCGCCGCGACGCTCACCCCGAGGCCCGACCGGGCGAGCACCCGATCGACCGCGTGGGCGGCGCCCGAGGCACGGTCCAACAGGACCTGCGGGTCGAGCACCACGACGTCGTCGAGCGCCTGGACCTGCTTCGCGAGGTCCAACGCCGGCCGCGCCGCCCCTTGATCGTGCAGCCACTCCAGGCGGAGCAGGTCCCAGCCGGCCTCCCGGACCACCAGCGGCGCCGCTTGCCGCGGCCGCACCGTGTCGAGCTCGGCCCACCCGGGCGCGCGCAGCACCCGCGCGAAGCCCGTCACCGCGACGACGACCGCGTGCGCGAGCGCCAGCTTCGGCAGCCCCAACGCCGCGAACCCGAACGACAGCCCGAGCTGGGTCACCGACGCCAGCACGTGGCTCGTCTTGACGTCGGAGCGCGCCCGCGCGAGCAACGCGGCGCCGATCGCCGTGCCCACCCCGATCACGCCCGCGGCGACCGCGGGCCCCGGCAGCGCCAGCAGCGGCGCGAGCTTGTACAGCAGCACCGGCCCCGCGAGCAGCGCCGTGCCGCCGTAGAACGCCGCGCTCGACGGGGTCGGGCCCTCCGCGGCGCGCACGACCCACGGGGTCCATGGGAACAAGCCGGCCTTTCCGCTCGCCGCGACCACGAGCAGCACCCCGGCGGCGGCGGCGCGCGCCGGGTCCGCGTCGACGAGCGCCGGCAGCGCCTGGAACGTAGGCGCGCCGCCGCTGACGAGCAGCGCCCCGCCGAGGATCAGGGCGGCGTCGGGGGCTCGGAGGGTCAAGAACGCGCGCAGGCCGGCGCGGACGGCGCCCGGCCGGTCGTGCAGGTGCGCGATGAGCAGCGCGGACGCGATCCCGGTGAGCTCCCAGCCGAGCACCAACCCCGCCGCCCCGTCGGCGCGCACCAGCCACCCGAGGCCGAACATCGCCAGCGCGAGCAGCAGGTGGAACCGGGTGAACCCGCCGTCCCGGTGCATCCAGCGCCCCGCCGCCGACGCCGTCACCAGCCCGACGAGGTGCACGCCCGCCGCGACGACCCCCTCGTCGACCGGCCCGACGACCGCGCCGACCAGATCGAGCAGCGTCGCGGCGCCCATCACCCCGACGAGGGCCCGGTTGACGACGCGCTCCGACATTGGGGCGCCGACGGCGAGCGCCAAGGCCAGCCCGACCGCGACGAGGCCGGGCAATACGACGGCGATGAGGCCGATCATGGGCCCACCTCCAGCCGAATCCAGCCGTGGTCCACCAGGCGGGCGACGTCGGGCAATGCGGCCACGCAGCGCTCGAGACGCTCCGGGGGGGCGTCGACCCAGATCTGCAGGCGCACCGGGTCGTGCAGCTCCGTCATCTGGAGGGGCAGCCCCGTGCGCAGGTCGCCCTCGGTGCCCTCCATCACGGACAGGCCTCCCATCGGGTTGTGCGGCAGCTTGGTGCCGGCGCCGAAGCGGTCGGGCGCCGCCGACGAGAACCAGTACTCAAGGGAGATGCCGGCGCACACGGGCACGACGGCGCCGAGCAGGCGGGTGAGCACGGCGCCGTCGGGGTCGGCGTCGGGCGCGTACGAGACGAGGAACGCCCGCCGATCGAGGTCGACGCCCCGCGTCCGGCGCCGCGGCCCGACGATCGCGAGCGCGCACGACGCGTGTCCGAGCTCGGCGCGCGGCTCGAACGGGTCGGCGGCGCGCTGGCGCACGTGGGGGCGCACCCGGT
>CAIUDO010000735.1 GCA_903897935.1 uncultured Pseudomonadota bacterium | reverse complement strand
GGCCTCGGGTGCATCGGTGAGTGGGTACAACGCCACCTGATCACCCGAAGTACCGCCTTCTTCCATCCCCGCGCCCAGAATTGCCGCTAGCCAGGTTGACGGAGGCCCGGCTGCACCCGTTCGATTCGCTCATGAGCAAGCTGACCTCGGATCCGTCCTTCGCGGCGTCCCTCGTCGCTGATCCCGAGGGCACGCTGAGCGCCCACGGCGTCGAGCCGACGGCGGAGATGGTCAGCGCCATCCGCGCGCTCGACCCGGCGGCGATCGAGAAGCTGGTCGGCGCGTTCGGGTCCGCCGCCGCTGGCGCGGCCTGACCTTCGGTCCGTCGCGGACGCGTCCGGCACGACGGGGGGGGCCGGGTGGAGCAATTACCTCATGAGGTCCATCCGGACGTAGACGACGGCCCGGCTTCTGTGGCGTGCCTCGCGTACGATGCCCTGGTCCCGAGGGTGCCTGGGGACGCGCGGCGCGCCGCTATCGACGCTGCGGCCCGGTGTACCTGGCGCGCGCTCTTGCGCTCGCACGCGTCGATCGGGCGGTGCGCGCCTTCCGGTGCCTCGCCGCAGGGGGTGTCGGAGCTCGTCACCGTCGCCGCAGCCGCGCTCGCGGAGGTCGACCCGTACGACCGAAGCTGGGCGACTGCGTACGCGGCGGCGTGGGCGGAGCACGCCGCGGACGTCGCGCGGGCGGCCGCTGGTCCCCCGTGGGCGGCTGGGGCGCCCCTGTCGCTCGGACCGATCGCGGTGGTGATCACGTGCGCGCTCGGCGCCGCTGGTCTCCCGGAGCCGGCCCGTTCGTTCGGTCCTGCGCTCAACGAGGCCCTCGCCGCGTACGCGTCGCGCGTGGCAACGCCGCGGGGCCCTGGTGCTCCGGTCCACGGGGCGGTGTGGCGGCGGGCTGGGCTCTGGGAGGTCGCCGCGCGGGTCGAGGGCTGGGGCTCGGCCCCCGCCGACGTCGCGCCCCCGGCGGCATCGCGCGAAGCCGTCGCGTGGGCCGTCGCCAGCGGGCGGGCCGCCCTCGACGACGACCCGGAGGGGCGGGAGGCGCTCGAGCGGTACCGCTGGGGCTTCCTCGAGGTCAACCCGCTCGTAAGCTCGGTGTTCCCGCACGGAACGATCCTCGAGAACCGGCTCGGAGCCGGCGAGGCGCGCCCGGGCGAAGCGGACGCGCTGGTCGACCGCTACGAACGAAACCGATTTCACTACTTCGATCAGCCTACCGCGCTGCCGTTCGACATCGATACCTTCGGATTGATCGCGCGGCTGTGCGCGCACACCGCCCGGCCGTCGGAGGTGCGGGCGCGCCTCGACCGCCCGCTCGCGTGGGTGCTGGCCAACGTCGCGCCGGACGGGGGCGTGCCCGTCTTCCTGACGCGCGCGGTGGATGCCGGTGATGGTCGGCGTTATATCAGCACCTTCGGCAACGCGTGCGCCGCCGTCCAGGCGAACCTGCTGCTCGGGTTGCTCGCGCTGCCGGCGCCTCGGCCAGAGGCGGCCAGTCGGACAACCTGGTCGGGGGCACGGACGTCACCGGGGATGGCGTGCCCGACCTCGCAGTGGGGAGCCCATACGATGACGCGATCGGCGCGCCGGACGCCGGCATGGTCTACGTGTTGGCGGGCCCGATCACCACTTCCGGCCCGATGACCGCCAGCCACGCGATCATCACCGGGGATCGGGCGTCGGAGTGGGTGGGCGAGCTCGTGGTCATGCCTGGGGACATCAACGACGACGGGGTCGCCGACCTGGTGTTCTCGGGGAGCTCCACCCGGCCCGATGGTGTCGCGGTCCGCTACGGGCCGATCGCGTCAGGCTCCTCGACGACCGCCGACGCCGTGATCTGGTACCCGGGGGCGTTCGACGCTGGGTTGCCGATGACGATCGCCGGGGGTGGCGACGTGACGGGGGACGGCGTGCCCGACGTAGGGGTCGGCGTGCCCGAAGACGACTCGTTCGCGGCCTCCGGTGGGGGGGTCTACGTCCCTGCCAGCGGGGCCGCGACGGGGCCGCTCAGCGCGTCGCCGGGTCGGATCTACGGTGAGGTGACGCAGTACCTCGGTTCGCGCGTCGGGGCGGTCGACGTTGACGGCGACGGGGTGCTCGACGTGCTCGCCACGTACGGCAACGAGGTCGGGGTGTTCGTTGGGCCGGTGGTCAGCGCGATCACCACGGCCGAGGCCGAGCACTCCATCGCCCTGCTATCGGCGGTGGACTACATGGAGCCTGCCGTGATCACTGCGTTCCGCCCGATCGGAGACCACGACGGCGACGGCCTCGTCGAGGTGGCGTTCTCCGTGCCGGGCGTCGACAACGGCGAGACGCTCGACGCGGGCTCGGTGCTCCTGTCCGGCGCGGGCCGCCTGCTGTCGCTGAGCTCGTTCTTCTTGGTAGACGGTCGGATCGACGGCGTCTGGGAGTCCGAGGCCTTCGGGACCTCGGTGTCCGCGGTAGGGGACGTCGACGGAGACGGCACGCCCGAGCTGCTCGTCGGCGACCCCGGCGACGACCTTTGGGCGCGGAACGGCGGCGCTGCCTGCTTGTTCGAGGCGTCGATGGTGGGGGTCCACGACCGCAGCGACGCATCCGCGTGCTTCGGGGTGGACGGCGCTGCCTCGACCGGCCGCAGCGTGTGGTCCGGGGGGGACGTCACCGGCGACGGGATGGTCGATCTGGTCTTCACCTCCAGCGCGTCGGGTGCGGTCACGCCGGCCGTACACATCCTCGGCGGCGGCTCGTTCTGACCCCGCGCCGGGTCACTCGGCGCCGAGCACAAGCTTGCCGTCGACCGCGCGGACGCCGGTGGCGACCGTGACCCGGTACGCCAGGGCGTCAGCGTCTTCGTCGAGCAGCGACAGATCCCACCGGATCGCCGCCCCCTGGTGATCACCGGTCACGAGGCGCGCGTCGCCGTCGGCCACCACGACGCTCACGGGCGCCCGGGGACCGACCAGCGCCGCCCGCTCGATCCCGCTGGCCGCGTCGAGCACCCGCACGGTCGCGCCGTCGACGACGGCCAGCCAGCGCTCACCCACCCACGCCGCGTCGGCGATCGGCCGGTCGAGGGTCACCTCGATCGCCCCGTCGTCGCCGTGCAGCGACAGCACCGCGCCGCGCAACCCCGCGAGCCTGCCGCCCGGCGACGCCCAGGCGCGCTCGGCCGGCGCGAGCGGGACGGGGATCATCGGGTCGCCCGACACGGTCCATCGCCGCCACGAGCCCGACGCGGACGGGGCGATCCACGAGTCGCGCCACCACACCATCGCCCCTGGCAGCTCCCCCATCGGCTGCATCGTCATGTGGCCGTCGCGGCCGAACGCGAGCCCGCCGGAGGTCGTCGCCGCCCACGCGCCGTCGGCGCCGCACCCGAACGCGCCGATGTGGGGGAGGGGGATGTCCTCGGAGAACAGCACCGGACCCCCCAACACCTCCACCCGAGACACCGTGAAGCCGACCGGCCCCACCTTGGTCGGGCACATCGCGCGGAACGCCCACGGCCAGTCCGCGCGGCGCGTCGTGACCGCGCCTGACTCCAGATCCAGGTCGACCAGCGCCCCCGACCCCGTCGAGCACGACCACGACGCGCCGTCCGGGGCGCACGCCGCGAGCCCCGCCGGCGCCACCGCCGTAGGGGCACCCCCCTCCCGCGTCATCGCGCGCGCGAGGTCCGCGCCCCACGCCACGAACAAACCACCCTCCGGGCCAACGGCGACGGCCGCCCCTCCTTGGGGGGCGGGCACCGACATCTCTTGGGCGCCGTCCGCCGACCACATCCAGACGCGCTCGTCCCCCACCGCCCACAGCCAGTCGCCGTCTTCGGACCACCCGACCACGGCCCGGCCTTCGTCGGGGGGCAGCAGCATGCGCACGTCGCCGGTCGGATCGGTCAGGCCGACGCCACCGGCGAGGCTCGAGAACACCAGCCGATCACCGGCGGGCGAGAAGTCTGCGGCGTACATGCCCCGCTCGACGCGCGGCCACAACGCGGCGCGGATCCCGGTCACCGGGTCGACGAGGATGGCGGTGCCGTTGGCTTGCCACGCGCTCACCAGGACCCCCGCCCCGGTGGTCATCCACTCGACACCACCGACGGCAGAGGACAGCGCCAGGCGCCACTGCTCGACCCCCCGGTGGTCCGCGCCGACGATCGCGCGATCCTCGGCCCAAACCACCCGCTCGTCGTCGGCGATCGCCCACCGCAGCCCGCTCGCTTCGACGTACGGCCCCTCGGTGAGCTCGGCCCACCCGAGGCCCCACGCGCCGACGATCGCGCCGGTGGGGGTCCGGACCGAAGCGACCGCCGCGCGCGACGACAAGGGGGCCGCGCCCTCCGCGCCGACCCGCCACGCGCCGCTCGCGCCCCCGCAGGTCCACGCGTCGTTCTCCCAGCGCAAGCGGAGGCACGGACTGGGGAACCTCCCCGGTTCGACCGTCCAGCGGTGCTCCTGACGCCCCCAATACCGGGCGACGACCCCGCGCGCCTCGGTGTGGTCGCCCAGCGCCAGCGCGGCCGCCGACCACGCGAGGGCCGCGGTGGCGTCGCCGTCGTCGCCTTGTTCGTGCGCGCGGTCGACCCACAGCCGCTGCAGCAGCGCGGTGACGTCGCCACGGGCGGCGACGGCCTCCGCTTCGGCGGTGCGGGCGTCTTGTTCGGCCAGCAACGCGCGGTCGCGCTCTTCGGCGGTCTGCACGAACCCGATGACCGCCGCGACGCAAGCGACCGACAAGCCGACCGCGAGGCCGATCAGGGGCAGCCGGTACCGCTTGCCGAGGCGCCGCAGCTCGTCGACCGGGGCGTAGGTGTGCGCCGAGACGCGCAGGCCGGTGCGCCACGCGATGAGGTCGCCTACGAACGCGCCTGCGTCGGGGTAGCGGTCGTCCCGGTTCGGCGCGAGCGCCTTCCGCACGATGGCGACGAGCTCGGGGGGCGCGCGGGGCGCGAAGTCGGTGATCGGCGGGACGAGGCCGCGCGCGACCTCGCCCACGATGGACCACGAGTCGGTGCCCGTGAACGGGCGGCGGCCGGCGATGAGCTGGTACAAGATGACGCCCAGCGACCACACGTCGCCGCGGGCGTCGATCGGCTCGCCGCGGGCGGCCTCCGGGCTCATGTAGTGAGGCGTGCCCAGCACGGCGCCCCGGCGCGTCGATCCGGACGCGGCTACGTCGTTCGCGACGCGGGCGAGGCCCCAGTCGACGACCACCGCCTCGCCGAACGCGCCCAGCATGACGTTCTCAGGCTTGAGATCGCGGTGCAGTACGCCCTTGTCGTGCGCGTACGCGACCGCGCGGCCGGCGTCGATCAAGGCGTCGACCAGCGCGATCCGGTCGTCGGCGGTCTCGCAGGTACGCAGGGTCTCCTCGAGCGAGACGCCGCGGATCACCCGCATGACGTAGAACAGGCCGCCATCCGGCCGAACGCCGGAGTCGTACACCGGGACGACGCCCGGGTGTTCGAGCGACGCGGTCAGCTCGGCCTCGCGCAGGAAGCGCGTGACGGCGGACGGCGACACCTTGCCTAGATCCAGGTCTTTGTACGCGACCTCTCGGTTCAGCGTGTGGTCCCACGCGAGCCAAACGCGGCCCATGCCGCCGCGACCGAGCAAGGTGCGGATCTCGTAGCGCTCGGGCGCGCTCGGCCGATCGGCCCGCGGCGCACCTACCTCGGAGGTGTCCCAGGTCGCGCCGCCGCTGTCCGTGCTGGGCCCCGTCGCCATGGCCCGACGGTACCGCGGGCGCGCGCGGGTCGCACGGGCGTCGTTGGGGTCGACGTCTGCCAGGTGGCGCGACGGCGCCGATTGCTCTACCTACGCGGGAGCGTCCCGCGTCGCGACGAGGTGTTGGTTGGGTCTCGCCGAGCTGTTGCTGCTGGTCGTGTCGCGCGCGAGCGCCGGGTGCGCGGTCGACGCCGACCGCGTCGAGCGGCAAGCGAGCGCCCCGCTGGTCGTCGTCGGGGTCGTGACGGCGCTCAGCGTCGATGAGCGCGACGGTGACGGGGTCGTCTACGCGTCGGTCGCCGTGGAGCGCGCGCTGAAGGGCCGGCTCGAGCGCCCCGGGATCGTGCTGCAGTCCGGGCTCCCGTCTACCGGGTGTGCGTCTGCGCCCGTGTTCGCGCCGGGCGCGCGGGTCTACGCCATCGGCGCTCCCGACGACGCGTCGGTGATCGTCGTGAGCGCGTGCCAGGACGACGTCGGGCGGGTCGACCGCCGCCCGGACCTGGAGGCGGTCGCCCGACGGAACCGCGGCGCCGCGAGGTCGTTCCCGGGGATCGACGTGCCCACCCTCGCCGCCCCCGGTGACGACGTGATCGTCACCGACGACCGACGGTTCTGGGTGGTCGACGAGGGCGCCACGCGCGCCGGGGTCGGGGTGGTCGGGGGAGGCGGCGACGGCCACGAGCGCATGTGGGTCGACTTCGACGGGCTGCAGGTCCTGCACGACGTGCCGCGGTCGCGCTTACGGCAGGTGGTGACCGTCGCGACGCCGGTGGTGGCGGGCGCGGCGCTGGACTGGGCGCCGGGCGTGCAGGTGAACGCGGAGGGGGTGGCGGCGCTGCCCGCGTCGTGGTCGGTGCCGTGGCCGGTGCCCGTCGAGGCGCTCGACGTGGTGTGGCGCCCGGGGGAGGCCGAGCCGTCGGTGGGGGAGCGCCTCGACGCGGGCGCCGTCGTGTTGTTCGACCGTCCCGGGGGGGTGGTGCTGGCGGAGGCCGCCGAAGGCGCGGACCTGGCGCTGTACGCGGACGGGCCGACCGTCGACGCTTGGCGCGCCGTGCGGGTGAGCAGCGCGGTGGTCGGGGGGCGCGCGTTCGTTCGCGACGGGTCGGTGTGGCAGATGGGCGCGTCGGGGGGCGTCGTCGGGGGAGTGGTCGGAGGCGTGATCGGCGGGCAGGTGTCGCTCGCGTTGCCCCCCGGGGCGACGGTGTGGGGGGCGGACGGGGCGGTGCTGGCGCGGTCGTCCAGTGGGGTGTATTTGCCCTGGCTCGCCACCGAGGGGGGGTGGGCCTGGCTGGTGGTGCCGACCCTCGACGGCCCTGCGGTGGGTCGGGCGCGCTGCGGGCCGGGCGACGCGACCGCGTGCGTGATCGAAGGTAGTTAGCGATCAGCGATCAGCTATCAGCGATCAGCTACAGTATCAGCTATCAGCTACAGTACGTATCAGCTATCAGCTATCAGTCGTCAGCTGCCGATGAAGCGCCGTGAGCCGTTAGCCAGGGCCGCGCAGCGCCGCTTCGACCTTCGTGAGCATGTGGGTCACCCCGGCGGACGTGCTTCGGTTCATCATGAACCTGGGCATCGGGACGGCAGGCTCCACCCGCACCGCGTAGGTCACCACCGCGCCCGAAGCCGCCGGGTCGACGCGCCACCGCGCCGTGTAGGCCTTCATCGAGCCCGGCTCCACCAACGAGAAGTCGACCCCTCGCTCCGCCGGACACTGGCGGATCACGTACCGGATTGGACCCACTACCGTCTGCGACGTGTAATCGAGCACGGTGCATGGCCCTTCGGCGCGCACCACGGTGATCTGGGTGCCGCTGCCATCCGTCGCCGCCACCCACAGCGGGTCGGCGAGCTTCGTCAGCGCCTCCTCCGGCGACACGCCGACCTGCACGGTGCCGGTGACGAAGCCGTCGTCGCCTACGGTGACCGCGGGCGCCCCCCACGCGAGCTGCATCCAGAGCGTGAGCACGTCAGGGCCGGACGATGCACTGCACGTGCAGCGCGAACGGCCCCTCGGCGTCGCCGACGCCTTCGACGACCACCAGCCACTCCGTGGCGTTGATGCCCTCGAAGATGAGCTGCTCCCGCGACGTGCCGTCTTTGCGGAGCTGCTCGCACTGCGCGACGCGGTGCGACATCGTGGGGCAGGTGTCGCCGGACCACTTCATCGCCATCACGTCGAGGTCGGCGCACGGGGTGTCGAGCGTGACGTACGCGCGTGTCTCCTCGGGGATCTTGAGCCGGTAGACCCGCTCGTCGCCGCCGTCCTTCTGGATCGTGGCGGGCCAGCAGTACTTCTGCTCGTAGAACTTGGTGTCGAACGTGCGGGTGCCGCCGCGGGTGTGCCCGATGACCGTCTCGTTGCACTTGAGCTCGGCGGTGATGCAGTCCGGGCCGTGCACCGGGCCGCCGTCCGCGATCTCGCTGCACTCCCCGGACGTCACCGCCGCGTCGGGCGGCGGCGGGCCCTTGAGGGTGCCGGGGAGCAGCACCTTCCGCTCCCGGAGCGGGAACGGGCCCGGCTCGGGCGTGCCCTCGGGCTTCGGCGTGTCGGAAGGGAGCGTGAAGCCGTACTCGCACGCGACCATGGGCACGAACAGCAGGGCGATGACGAGCTGGCGCAACGGGACCTCGCGGGCGTGAGCTTACCGGGTCGGGCGCCCGAGGTCACGGGACGAGGTCGAGCTTCCGGCCAGAGCGCGCCTCGAACTCTGCTTCTTCCTCGGCGGTGACGGGGAAGTCCGAGTCCATCACCGTCTCCCGCAACCAGATGCGGGCGGCCTGCGCGACCTGCTCGCCCTCGACGGTGTCGGCGCGCGTGGCCCAGAAGTCGAGGGCGGCCCGCCGACGTGCGTCCTGGCCGCTGATCGGGTCGCCGCCGTCGAGCGGCGCGCCCGACGCCCACAGGGCGTCGAGGCGGTCGGCGAGCGCCTCGAGCTGCAGCCGCACCTCGGTCTCCCACAACACGGCCCGGTAGCGGCGGAGGTCGGGCTCGACCGCGGCCTGGATCTCGGCGTGACGTCCCGCGAGCACCCGTCCCGACGGCAACACGTAGAACGAGCCCCGCACGACCGCCTGGCTGCTCAGCCCCGGATCCGGGTCGAGCTGCATGTCGGCGGTGGTGAGCCCGACGTCCATCGATCCTGCCGTCGCCGCCGCGTCTTCCGGGCCGATGGAGGCCCCCGGGTCGTAGGTGTGGGCCTTGCCCCCTACCGAGTCGAGCGCGATCACCGGGTCACCGAACGCGAGCGAGCCGTCGCGGTACAACCACGCCTTTCCGAGCCACGACTCCGGCGGCTTGAACAGCGTGGCGCCGTCTTTCTCTTTCGCGCGCCAGCCGAGGTCCTCCATCTTGCGCACGATCGCGGCGCGGGCTTGCCGGACGGCGTGCTCACCCCAGACGATCACCTCTTCGTCGTAGTCGTCGGGACCGAGGGTCTGGGCGGGCGCGACGACCGGGGGCGCGGCGCCGACCGCGGCTGGCTCTTGGGCGTACACCGCGGCGACGAACGCGAAGAAGATCATGTCGGGTCCTCCAGGAACGGACGGATACGCGCGCGGAAGGCGTCCGACCAGGGGACGGGCTGGAACGTGGCCGGGTCGACGCGCACGATGACGCGCGTGCCGGTGGCGTGATCGCGGTCTTCGTCGAGCGGCATGAGCCGGAACGCGAACGTGAGCGAGGATCGACCGACCTTTTGTACCCACACCCGGACCCGCACCTTGCCGACCCCGCGCACGGGGGAGTGGTAGGCGACCGCGTTGGCCCGCACCAGATGGATGCGGTCCGGGTCGTCGAGGTCTTGGAAGCCGGCTGCGCCGAGCTGCATCCAGAACCCGCCGAGCGTGCGCTCGAACAGCAACAGGTACCGGGCGTTGTGGAGGATCTGCAGCGGGTCGAGGTCGTCGAAGTAGACGCCCATGACCTCTTCGTAGAAGCGCATGTTCGCTCGTTGGATCACGGGGGGCTCCCGCCGGTTGCGTAGACGTCGTCGATCCAAGCGGAGTCGGCGCCCGAGGAGACGCTGCCGTCCTTCGAGTACTCCCACTTGAACGTGTGGCTGCCCGCGGTGACCGCGGTGGTGTGCTCGGTCCAGCCGACCGATCCCGACCACGAGCCCTTCTGCGACCCGTCGACGTAGAATTTCAGGTAGTCGTAGCTCGACTCCGAGTCGACCTTGTACCAGAACGTGAGGTCGCCGCCGTCGGCGAAGTCGAGGGTGAGCTCGAGCGCGGTGCGGCCGCTGTCCCCGATGTCTCCGTTGGTGCCGGAGTACGCGCCGGCGTGGGCCTGGGTGTTGGTGGCGCGCCACGGGGACGCGGACACGTTGTCGTACAGCGGGTCGATGGCCGCTGCCTCGAAGTCATCGGACCAGTCGTCGCAGTCGCGCGCGTCGCAGTTGCTGTCCACGCCGTCGCCGCACACCTCGAGGGCGCCGGGGTTGACGGCGCCTTCGGCGTCGTCGCAGTCGCCGTCGTTGGTGACGTGCCCGGGGACGGGCTGGCAGCTCTCGACGAGGCCCGCGGGGTCGCCGTACCCGTCGCCGTCGACGTCGGGGAAGTACGGGTCGACCGGGAGCTGGTCGGTGTCGTCGACGACGTCGTTGCAGTCGTTGTCGACGCTGTCGCACTGCTCGGCGGCTCCCGGGTGGGTGGTGGGCGCGACGTCGTCGCAGTCGGTCGCGTCGGGCACGTAGCCGTCGGGCCACGCGCAGGCGGGCAGGGGCGCGTCGTGGTCGCCGAAGCCGTCGCCGTCGACGTCGGCGTACCAGAGCGGTGCGCCGACGGCGTCTTCGTCGATCGCGCCGTCGCAGTCGTCGTCGAACAGGTTGCAGCGCTCGTCGGCGTCGGGGTGGGCGGAGACGTTCTGGTCGTCGCAGTCGTCGCTGTTGTCGGCGAGGGCGTCGGCGAGGTCGCCGCAGACGTCGAGCGGGTCGTTGGGATCGCCGAACCCGTCGTGGTCGGCGTCGCGCCAACCGGAGACGGGCTCGGGGCAGTCGGAGGACGGCGCGGCGGGCGCGCTGTCGCCGGTGGGGCCGCAGGCGGCGAGCAAGCAGGCGGCGAAGACCATCAAGCGCATACCACCACTCCCGGCGCGAGTATAACCGTGGTCCCCCGACGGGGCGGAGCGGCAGTGGACGGCTTTGGTCCAGCGACGGAGGCGTGGTTCCGAGCGGCGTTCTCGGCGCCGACCGAGGTTCAGGCACGCGGGTGGCCCGTCATCGCGGGCGGCGGCCACACCCTGCTCATCGCGCCCACCGGCTCCGGCAAGACGCTCGCGGCGTTCCTCGTGGGCATCGACCGGGTCGTGCGCGCGCGGCTCGCCGGAGAGGCCCCGCGCGGCGTGTCCGTGCTCTACGTGTCGCCGCTCAAGGCCCTGGTCGTCGACGTCGAGCGCAACCTGCGGGCGCCGCTGGCGGGCGTGCTGCGGGAAGCGCCGGGTGTCCCTCCGGTCCGCGTCGACGTACGCACCGGAGACACATCAGCGGCGGATCGTCGCCGGTTCCTGCGCGATCCCGGCGACATCCTCGTCACCACGCCGGAGTCGCTGTACCTGCTGCTCGGCGGCGCGTCGCGGGAGGCCCTCCGGCACGTCCACACCGTCATTGTCGACGAGGTGCACGCCCTCGTGCCGACCAAGCGCGGCGTACACCTGACCTTGTCGCTGGAGCGCCTGGACGCGCTCGCCGGGCGGCCGATCCAGCGGGTCGGCCTGTCG
>CAIUDO010000734.1 GCA_903897935.1 uncultured Pseudomonadota bacterium | reverse complement strand
GATGTGGGATCCGGAAACTCTGGCGGGCTGAGATCCGGAAACTCTGGCGGGTGACCCGCCGGCTGGCTTCGCGGTCCCCCGGTAGCAGGCGGGGTCTCGTAGGGGGTCCAGCCGGTGATCGACGTCATGACCAGGTTGAAGGTGCACCACATGGCCGAGGGGGGAGCCCGCGAGGCAGACATCGCCGAGAAGTGCGGGATCAGCGTTCGTTCCGTCGAACGGATCCGGACCGAGGCGCCGCCGTCGGCTGCGGAGGTCGTCTCGAACCAACGGGCCGGGTCGAAGCGCGTCGGCCGCAAGCCGAAGGCGTCCCCGGAGATTGTGGAAAAGATCCGCATGTGTCTCGCCGATCCGGCGAACGCGAACATCACGGCGATCGAGGTCTTCCGCCTGGCGAAGCGGTGGGGCTTCACCGGTGGCCGGAGCCAGATGTCCAAGCTGGTGAAGGAGCTCCGACCGGAACGCGCGAAGGAGCCGGTGGTGCGGTTCGAGGGCCTCCCCGGCGAGTACACGCAGTTCGACTTCGGGGAGTGCGAGGTCGAGACGGAGGCTGGGCTGGTGCGGGTTCAGTTCTTCGCCGGCCGGCTCAAGTTCTCCCGCTTCATGCACGTCGAGATCGTGCCGGATCAATGTGCTGAAACGTTGGTGCGGTCCGTGGTGGCCTGCCTGGCGGCGTTCGGCGGGTCCAGCAAGGAGTGGGTGTTCGACAATCCGAAGACCATCCGGATCTCGAAGCGCGGGGTGGAGCCTCCGGTGTTGCATCGGTACCTACGCCAGCTGGTGGCAGAGTACCGGGTGATTCCTACGCTTTGCGCTCCTCGGTCGGGCAACCAGAAGGGGTCGGTGGAGCGGCTCGTCGGGTACGTCAAGAACAGCTTCTTCCGCATGCGGAAGTTCGCGAACGTCGCCGATATAAAGGTTCAAATGGAAGAATGGCTGCATGAGGTGAACCACGAGCGAAAGTGCGACGCGACGGGGATCGTGCCCGCGGTGGCGCTGGAGGAGGAGCGGCCGTTTCTGTCGGAGCGCCCGCTTCAGTGCTCGGGTGCGGCGTGGGCGATGACCGAGGGCGCGACGGTCACGCCGATGGGGACGGTGTCGTACGCGGGGACGCCCTACAGCGCGACCGCCAAGCGCCTCGGGGCGCCCGCGACCTTGCTCGTGTCCCGCGACCGGATCGAGATCATCGTGGGCGACGAGCGCTGCGTGCACGTACGGCGCGATGGCGTCGGGACGGTGCAGCGACTGCCGCAGCATCGGGAGGAAGTGCTCGCCGTGCTCCACGGGCGGCGGAAGCTCGCGACGTTCCGGCGGCAGTGCCTCCTGGAGCTTGGGAAGGGCGCTTGGGACTTCCTCGGCGGCCTGGTCCACGTCTGCCCCGACGGCCGGTGGGAGGGGCCCTGCACCGAGCTGTACGACCTGCTGCGCAAGCACGGCGACGCTCGCCTCCTCGCCGCCTTCGTCACCTGTGCGGCGCGCCGGACCTTCACCGTTCACGCCGTCGTCGTCGAACTCCGCCGCCCCCAGGTGGCCGCATGACCGCCGCCGCAGCCCAGATCGACCTGGACGCCCTGCTCAAGCGTCTGCACCTGCCCACCGTTCGCCGCCTGTACCCGGAGTACACCGCGCGGGCGGCCGCCGAGGGATGGTCGCACCGCGACGTCCTGGCGCTCCTGATCGCCGAAGAGGTCGCGCATCGGAACGACACACGCATTTCAAAAGCGGCTCGAGAGGCTCACTTCCCGTACATGAAGTCGATCGAGAACTACGACTTCACGTTCCAGTCGACCCTGGCGCTCCGCCGTCTCGGCCCCTACCTCGGTCCCGAGCTGGTCTCGGAGGGGCGGTGTGTGATCTTCTCCGGCCGCCCCGGACGGGGCAAGACGCACCTGGCGGTGGCCATCGGGTTCCGGGCGATCCAGAACGGCTTTACCGCTCGGTTCGTCGGCGCCGGCGAGCTCATCGACACCCTCGGCGTGGCCTCTCGTGCGGGCCGCCTCCGGGAGGCCACGGCGGCCTGGGTCGAGCCTCACGTCCTGATCATCGACGAGGTGGGCTACCTCGCGCACGCCGACGACGCGGCGAATGTGCTGTTCGGCGTCGTCGACCAGCGGTACCTGGCGAAGAAGCCTATGATCTTCACGACCAACAAGAAGCTCCGAGACTGGGGCAAGGTGCTGCACGACCCCGACCTCGCCGAGGTCATCCTCGACCGCGTGCTCGAGCGCGGGGAGCACATCGCGCTCGGCGGGCCCTCCTGGCGAACGAAGCACCTCGACCCCGACGCGCTGGGCCCCGGCTCCGATCCGGAAACGATTCCGGATCTCGGCGTTGCACGAGGGTAGTTCGTCCGAGGGGCCTTCTGGAAGCCAGGAACCCCCGCCGGAGGCTTCCGTCCGCCCATCACCCACGCGCAGCGGCACCGCAGGCACGTAGCCGAAGGCAACCGAGCGCCCGGAGCCACCCGGAGCCACGCGCAGCGGACGACACCGTCGTCCGCGAGCATGGCGAGGATGGCGAGGACGCGACGTTGCCGGAGGCGAAGTGCCGTCGGTATGCCGAAGGGTGATGGGTGGACGGAGGCCGGAGCCACCGGAGATCGCCCGCGCGCCTTGACGCCTCAGCCCCAACGGGGCACACCTCCGAACCCGCCAGAATTTCCGGATCATTCCCGCCAGAACTTCCGGACTCCACAGCAGAGAGGCCATTCGAGCTGCGCACGTTTCGACCCCGGGCCCACTGGCGCGGCGCTGCGCGCGCCACGTTGTCTGCGCGAACAGATCGCGGCGGCGCTTTGGAGCGCGGCCTTCGAGCCTACCGGAGCGCGGGCTTTCAGCCCGCCTGTCCGCGGGCTTTAGCCCGCCAGTCGCCGCGCAGAGCGCGTGCTTCCAACCCGGTCGACCGGCTTCACTTGGGCGCACGGAGACGAGCGGGCTGAAAGCCCGCGGCCCGGCGGGCTGAAAGCCCGCGCTCCGAAGCGCCGCCGCGCTCCGTTGCGCCGAGTTCGGAAGCCTGCAACCAATCGAACATGACACTCTCCTGCCGTATCTCGGCGTTCTCGGCGCAATCCAACGAAGCTCGGAAGGGGCGACCGAGCCGAAACCCGTCGCGACCAAGCGCGCCTGTTGCGCCGGCTGCGGAATGGGAGCGGTGGGCCTTCCGTTCGGCGACAACAAGCCGTCGGCGGACGGGGAACCCTGCGCGCAGTCGGTGTCGCCTCGACGCAGCACGGCCTTGAATCCCGCGTCCCGGCAGAGTGCGATGGCGTGATCGAGGTACGCGGCCGCGCCTTCGTGGGACGGGCGACTCCCGCTGCGGTTGACGATGAACAGTGGCTCTCCCATTTCGCCAGCGAACCACGGTCCAGCGCTGCGTTCCGCGTTATGGTGTCGCCGGGGTTCGCCTTGCCGATCTCGTTTCGACGCGCGCGCGTAGGGTTCGACGCGCTCGACCCGGATGTGTTCTCCCGCTGGCTGATGGCTCGCGTAGCGATCGAGGTGTGGCACTACGGCGGACCCGTCGACCGGGTGGTCGTGCCACGCCCCGCTGGCGTCGTGGAGTCGGTGACCGTGCTGGACCACATGGCAGGCGGGCCTGGCACGCACCCCGCGGCGACGCTCGACGCGCTCGCTGGTCCCGACTGCCCCGACCGGTACTTCGTGATCACCGTGCACACGAACCAGAGCGTCGCGCCGGTCGCCGGGCTCCCCGCCAACCTCCCGCCAGAGGTGGCGGCGATGGTCGCCGGAATGGTCCGCCCGATCCAGCGGCTCGCAGTCCTCGTGCGCCGCAACGACGCGGGCGGCCGGTCGCGGTGGTGGGCCTGGGGCCTGCCGTACGAGGTGGATCCCCGCACCCAGGTCCCCAAGGCGGCGCCCGAGTGGCGGCCCGCGCCGTGGCGGTCGGGCGGCGCCGGGCCGCTTGACGCCAGCGAGCTGTTCGCGCCGCTCCGCGCGGCGGTCGTGCCTCCTGACGGGGCCGTCGCCGCGGTGATCGGCGCGCCGCCCGCGATGGCGCGGCCGCAGGTCTCGGTCAAGCACGGCGTCCTGCCGGACGCGGAGGCCACCCCCACGAGCGCGCGAAGCTTGGCCGAGGCGGCGTTCCGTGCGCTCGCACCGCTGGCGATCGCCGACGACGCGGAGGGCCCGTACGCGCTTCGGGTGCGTGGGCGCGCGTACGAGTCCTGGTGCCTGGGCCCCGACACCGGCGTCGACCGCGATGAGCTGCTGCGCTGGATCTGCACCGGCCAACGCACGCAAGCGGACGGCGTCGCCGTGATCGAGCGCGTGCGCCGCGGGAACAACCCGCCGCGGCCGAGCCTGGCCATCACCGCGGAGCTCGGCGGCGAGGTCATGACCTGTACCGGGCCGATTCAGCGCTCCTCGCCGGCTGCGTTGGTGCCGCGGGTGGCGTGGTCGCCCGCGTACCCGGTGCCGGTGGGCGGGCTGTGGCTCGGGGTGCTGCCGGGTGGTGTGTTCGTGAACCGGGGGCCACTCGCGGAGGCGTGACTCAGGGGCAGGTTCACGTGGTCGTGTATCGGTGGTCGATCACCCCGTCGATCGGCTCGTCCCCTTCGCGCATCGGCGGCTACGGCGCGTCGTCCCTGGTCCAGGTCCACAGCACGTCGGGGTTGGCGTCTCCTTCGTCGTCGGTCTGCTCGAAGTCGCTGAGGCCGACGTCGCGCCATCGTAGCTGGTGATGAAGTCCAGATCGCCGTTGGGCCCGAGGTCGTGCCCCGCGAACCTCAACAGACCGTCGGCGCAGTAGCCGTAGGTCCATTGGGCCTCGACGACACCGTTGGCGTCGAGGTCCTCGTCGATCGTGTCGGGACGCTCGTACAAGGAGATGGCGCCCGGCGCCCGCCCACGCTAGGCTCCTACTGGAGGTAAGATGTCCATCACGCGTGTGTCGACGAAGGGACAGGTGGTCCTGCCCAAGGAGGTCCGGGACACCTTGGGCCTCACCAGCGGCTCCGAGCTGGAGGTCGAGGTCCGCGACGGCGTGGTGCTGCTGCGCCCCCTCCACAAGACCACCGTCGATGAGCTGCTCGGCATGTTGCCGTGGTCCGGACCCGTGCGAACGCTCGAAGACATGGAACAGGCCATCGCCCGCGGCGCCCGGGATCGGCGGCGTTGAAGGCGGTCGACACCAACGTTCTGGTGCGTGTGCTGACCCGCGACGACCCCGCACAGGCCGGTGTCGCGGTGGCAGCGATGAAGTCCGCGCGCCTCTACATCTCGGCGACGGTGCTGCTCGAGACTGAGTGGGTCCTTCGCCATGCCTACGGCTTCCGTCGCGACGAGGTGGGGGCGGCGCTGCGCGGCGTGGTCAACCTCGCAGGCGCCACGATCGGCGACGAAGCCGCCGTTCGCCAAGCCGTGACGTGGCACGCCGCCGGGATGGACTTCGCTGATGCCCTACACCTTGCCGGGGCGCAGGGCGCGGACGAGCTCGTCACCTTCGACAAGCAGCTCGCGCGGCGCGCCGGTGCGCTTCACGCGCACCCTCCCGTGACGCTTCTCGCCGCCGCAGGCCACGACGGCGAAGGCCCCACCGATGGGACGGGAGGCGACGAGCGCCACGATGGGACCTGAGCGCGCGCTGGAGGAGGCGCTGGCAAACTCGGGCCCACTGGCGCCGCGCTGGGCGCAAAGCGACCGTCCTGCTCCGGACCGATCGGATGTGCAGCGCCCCTTGCTGGGCCTCTCTGCGTTCTCTGCACGATCCCACGAAGCCGGCGGGGTCGCTGGTCAACTGGCTTGAGTTAGCCAGTGGAAGTACCATGCAAACCAATCAAGCATGCAGACTGCGGCGTCCTCGGCGCGATCCAAGGGAGCTCGGCAAGGTCGTGAACCGGGCCCGCTCGCGGAGGCGTGCGTCAGGGGCAGGTCCAGGTGGTCGTGTACCGGTGGTCGATCACCCCGTCGATCGGCTCGTCCCCTTCGCGCATCAGCAGCTTGGGCACGTCGTCCCACGTCCAGGTCCACAACACGTCGGGGTTGGCGTCGCCTTCGTAGTCGGTCTGCTCGAAGTCGTTGAGCCCGTCGTCGCGCCATCCGTAGCTGGTGATGAAGTCGAGATCGTCGTTGGGCCCGAGGTCGTGCCCCGCGAACGTCAACAGACCGTCGGCGCTGTAGCCGTAGGTCCATTGGGCCTCGACGACGCCGTTGGCGTCCAGGTCTTCGTCGATCGTGTCGGGCCGCTCGTACAAGAAGTCAGTCCACCCGTAGGTGTAGACGCGCACCTCCTCGGGGTCGCCGTTGTCGCCTTCATCGAGGGACCAGGTCGCGAGCCGGGTGACCGGCACCTTCGTCTTGGGGTCGAGCGGGCCGTCGGTGTAGGTGACGGTGGTGCGGTCGATGCGGTCCACCACGCCGTCGGCCTGGTCGTCGCACGCGACGGCGATCTCGAGGGGCAGCCCGAGCGGGTCGTCGAGGTAGCTGTACGTGCACTGCGCGTTGATCGAGCCGTCGCTACCGACGTCTTCGTCGCGCGTGAGCGGGCGCCCGAGGTCGTCGTACGTCCAGGTGACGGTGAGGTCGAGCGCGCCGTCGTCGTCTTCGTCGACGAGCTGGGTGACGACCAGCGCGTCCACGACGTGGTCGGTCTGGTCGACGACGCCGTCAGCGTCGAGATCCCAGCGCACCTCCGCGAGGTCCCCCGCGAGGTCGTACGTCTGGGTGGTGATCGCGTCGAGCGCCCCGTCGACGTCGAGGTCGCCCTCCTCGACGGCGACGCAGTCCGACAGCGGGCCGCGGTCTTCGGGCGCGGTGACGTCGGGGGCGTCCCACGGGGCGGCGTCCAGCAAGAACGCCACGACCTCACGGGACAGCTCGAGGTCGGCCGGCAGGTGGGTGTGCTGGTTGGCCGCGGAGTCGTAGATCCATGCCTCCGGCTCGGGCGTCAGGCGCGTGCGGAGGGCCTCGGTGGCGGCCGCCGGGACCACGGGGTCCAAGCTGGACCACAACACGACGGACCTCGGCGACAAGAACGGGGCGTAGGCCAACGACCCCACCACCGTCGGCCCTTCGGGGAAGATACGTTCGAGGCCGACTTGTGGCTCCGAGCCCGCCGGCTCGGCGTACAGCCAGCCGAGATCGTCGGGCGGGCTGTCGACCACGAACGCGGTGGGCGCCTTGAGGTTGTGGAACAGCTCGCCGACCGCGCGGCCGCCTTCGCCGATGCCGATCGCGTACAGCCGATCCGGGTCGGGGGTGACCGGGAGCGTGAGGCCGAGCACCGGCACGAAGGTGGCGGGGTCGGCGGCGAGGCCCCACGCCCACTCCGCGGCGACGCGACCCTGACGGAAGAACAAGTCCTTCTCGTAGTCGTTGTCGGCCAGACCTGGGTAATTGTGCCACAGGTCGCCCCAGCAGTTCGCGGGCAGCACCGAGACGACGTCGCGCTCGGCGAGCGCGGCGATGAGCGCGCCGTCGGACGGCTCCATCGGGTCGTCCGACGGGAACATGCCGAGCAACGCGAACACCTTGCGGCTCGCCCAGCTCGCGGTGAGCCGCGGGGTCGGCTGGTAGCTCGGACCGCCGAGCGGGTCGTTCGGGGACGCGCCGAACACCCAGTCGAAGCTCCCGGAGTGGAAGACGACCGCGGTGGCCATCGGCTCGGTCGCGACCTCGGGGTGGACGATGTACACGATCGCATCGGCGCCATCGGGGCACTCGACGGGCAGGGTCGCCAACGTGACGACCCAGCCTTCGGGCCCGCCGACGAGCGGCGCGAACGCGATCGGGCCATCGCCGAGGGTCGGCGGGTCGAGGCGCCAACACGCGGCTTGTGACAACAGCAGGAGCACGGGAACGGTCAGGGATGCTCTGGCGGCCAACGGGCGCCTCCGGTGGTCAGCATAGCAGCGGCGGCGCCGATCGCTGGACCGTCGACGCGCGAACTTCCTGTGCGGGCTGAGGGGCCGCGGGTGCCCGAACGCGGCGGGGGCGCTAGGCTCCGGCCGTTCGGAGGATCGATGTTCGCCCGTCTCACTGTTGTGCTGGCTGCCGCCATGGTCGCGCTCACCGCCTGCTCGGAGCCGCCGCCGCCTCCGGAGCCCGAGATCCCCGAGAAGTGCAAGAAGATCCACATCGATCGGCTGGCGGGCGACTGGACGTTGGTGCGCGGCAACGCCGCGAAGCCCGAGTTCCGGATGCGCATCCAGGACGCGGCGGGCTCGTACAAGGTGTGGTTCGTCAACGACGCGTTCGAGCACCTCGACCTCGAGGTGGAGAAGCGTGAGAAGGACCTCAAGCTCACCGGCCCGCTGCTCCCGGGCGCCGATCCGGCGACCGCGCGCCGCGTCCGGATGTACCTCGAGCCGTCGCTCAAGGACTGCGCGCTCAAGGTCAACATGGGCGTGCTCGAGGGCACCAAGGAGACCGTCGAGGTCAAGACGGTCGAGTACCTCGAGATGCCGCAGAGCGAGGTCGTCTTCTCGTACCAGCCCGCGGACGCGAAGCTGTTCCTCGGGCCGGCCGCGAAGGACAAGCGCGTCGCCGACAAGCAGGTCGCCGAGGGCGGTCCCAAGTTCGACCACCCGATGGGCCTCGTCCCGGTCGGGTTCTTCTCCGACGTGGCCGCCGACGGCGATCCGGCGTGCACCTACACGTTCGACCTGTACTTCGACGGCAAGCGGGTGCCCGAGATGATGGACCGGCCGGCCGGCGAGGTGAAAGACGGCGTTCGTAGCTGGTACCACGACTGGGACCTGCCGTACTCCGGCAACCACCACCTCCAGTTCTACCGCTACCGCGCGTGTGGGGGCGGCGAGCGTGAGCTCATCGGCGTGGCGGCGGTCTCGGCGATCTTGCAGTGAGGTCGCAGCCGCTCCGTTGGATCTTCCTCGACCGAATCGACGAGCTCGTGGTCGGGGAGCGCGTGGTGGGCGCGTACACGTGGCCGGACGCGCTCGGCATCTTCGACCAGCACTTCCCTGAATGGCCGGTCGTCCCTGGGGTCTTGCTGATGGAGGCGCTCGCGCAGCTCTCCGGCAAGGCGATCGGGTACACCGTGCGCGCGCAGCGTGGGGACTGGCCGTGGCCGATCCTGTCGATGATGCGCGACGTGAAGTTCCGCAAGTTCGTGCGGCCTGACGAGGAGGTCGTGCTCGAAGCTCGGTTCCTCGCGCTGCGCGACGAGTCGGCGTCGATGAAGGTGGTCGCGCGGCGGGACGGGCGTCCGGTGGCGCAAGCCGAGCAGATCTTCGTGTTTCAGGCGGTCCCGATCGAAGAGCCCGACGTGCGGCGGCGCGTCGAAGACGTCGAAGCGGGCGAGCTCAAGCGCCTCTGGCCGGGCTTCGATCCGAAGGTGTGGGGATGAACCGGGATCGCGCGGCGGCCGTGATCGGTCAGGGGGCGGTGACCCCGCTGGCGTCGGGCGTCTCGGCGACGTTCGCGGCGTTGGTCGCGGGGCGATCGGCGATCGGCCCCATCCGACGGTTCGACGCGAGCCGGTACCCGGTCACCTTCGCGGCAGAGATCGCGCACGATCTCACGGGTCCAGCGTTGTACGCCGCTTTGCTCGACGAGGCGCTCGCCGAGGCGCGGGCCGGCCTTGACCTCGGCTCGGTCGCCCCCGATCGGATCGGGGTGTTCCTCGGGAGCGAGGCGGTGCGGCCCGATCTCGAGGTGCTCGCGCACGGCCTCGGGTCGGCGGATCCGCCGTCTCCGGCCGACGTCGCGGCGCACCTCCCGGCCGCGGTCACCCGTCGGGTGGCGCGCGCGGTCGGCGCGATGGGGCCGCAAGGCACCTACAGCGTGGCGTGTACGAGCTCGGGCATGGCGCTCGGCGAGGCGTTGTTGGCGATCCGGCGCGGCGAGGTCGACGTGGCGTTCGCGGGCGGCGTCGACGTGCTGGTGCACCCGTTGATGGTGACGGGCTTCGCGCGGCTGGGCGCGTTGTCGACCCGCAACGACGACCCGTCGTCGGCGTCGCGGCCGTTCGATCTCGACCGCGACGGCTTCGTGCTGGGCGAAGGCTCCGGGATGGTGGTGCTGGCGTCGCCGAGGGTCGCGGACCGTCTCGGGCCGGTGCACGGATGGTTGAGCGGCTACGGGCTGACCTGCAACGCGTGGCGCATCACCGACTCACCGGCCGACGGGCGGGGCGCGTCCGAGGCGATGGCCAACGCGGTCGCGGATGCCGGTCGTACGCCGGAAGACGTCGCCTACATCAACGCGCACGGCACGTCCACGCCGCAGAACGACGCCAGCGAAGCGCGGGCCGTCCGGCGTGCGTTCGGGGAACAGGCCGGTCGTATGCCGATCAGCAGCACGAAGTCCGCGATGGGGCATCTGGTCGCGGCGTGCGGCGTGGTCGAGGCGATCGTGGCGCTGCGGGCGGTGTGCGAGCGGGTGGCGCCGCCCACGCTCAACCTCGAGCGTGTGGACCCGGAGTGCGCGCTCGACCACGTGGGGCGGTTCGCGCGGGAGATCCGGCCTGGGGTGGCGCTGACGAACGCGTTC
>CAIUDO010000733.1 GCA_903897935.1 uncultured Pseudomonadota bacterium | reverse complement strand
TGACGACGCGCGGGCGCGATGAATCGCGCCCCTACGAGCACCGGGCCGGGGCGAGGCGTGGCGGCGACGACGACGCGCGGGCGCGATGAAATCGCGCCCCTACGAGCATCGGGGCGAGGTGGGCGTCGACGACGACGCGCGGGCGCGATGAATCGCGCCCCCACGAGCACCGGGGCGAGGCGGGCGTCGATGACGACGCGCGGGCGCGATGAATCGCGCCCCCACGAGCACCGGGGCGGGGCGGGCGCGCCGTCTGGATCCGCCACCAAGGCGCGCCACCAACGGGCCCGGCCGGGCACCGGGGCGAGGCGGGCGGCGACGACGAGGCGGGCGGCGACGACGACGCGCGGGCGCGATGAATCGCGCCCCTACGGGCACCGGGCGGCGACGGCGACGCGCGGGGGACGGGCACCTCGGCGGGGAGCGGCGTCGACGACGACGCGCGGGCGCGATGAATCGCGCCCCTACGGGCACCGGGCGGCGACGCGCGGGGACGACGCGCGGGCGCGATGAATCGCGCCCCTACGAGCACCGGGGCGCGGCCCGGCGGGCGCGCGACGACGACGGCGCGCGGGGACAGGCGAGGCGGCGACGGGCACCGCGACGAGGCGGGACGTCGACGACGGCGCGCGGGCGCGATGCGTCCCGCCCCTACGGGGCCCGCTCGTCCGTCGCCCGCGCGCGCGCCCAGAACGGTGACGACGCGGCGAGCGTCCCGACGTACTCGGCGACGTCGGCTCGCGCGACCGCCCCCAGCCGCGCGTACGGCACCACGTGCCCCGGCGGGACGTGCCGAAACGTGAAGTTGATCCTCCGCGTTCGGAACCCCTCGATCGGGGGACCCAGCGCGCCCGGCCGCGGCTCGACGCGCTGCACGCGGTGCAGCAGCGCGTCCTTCCAGTACGGCCCGCCGAACAACTGCAGCGCCCCGTCCTCCAGCCACATCGTGCGCACCGGCGGCCCGGCGTCCCGGCCGCGGCGCACGAACTGGAACAACGCGCGCGCGCCGATCGACAACGACGCGACCGGCCCGGGCTCGAAGTCCCGGTGCTCCCCGACGCGCGCGACGTCGACCTCGCGCCCGCCCTCGTCCCGGCTGCCGTAGAAGTTGATCAAGCAGGTGTCGAGGCGCCACCCCTTCGGCACCGCCGCGGGCGGGAACGTGCGCCGCACGTGCGCCTCGGCGCGGTCGACCAGGCCCCGAAGCACCGGCGGGAACGGCTCGGCGGCCACCGCGCGGTCCTGAACGCCCTTCGGGGGCTCGTAGTAGCCCAGGCACGCGAACTGCCAGTTTCCAAGCCAGTAGACGGGCCGGAGCAGCGCGCGCTGCGACGCACCGTCGGGCAACGGGCGGACGTTCGAGAACCGCTGCTCCCACAGCGGCGTGAGCGTCTCGAGCCACGAGACCAGCTCCGCGCGCTCAGGGCGGGTCAGGACGCCCGGGAGGAGCTGGCAAGCGGGGTCGCGGACGGGGCGCACGTCAGGGGAGCGCCTTGACGACCTTCTTGTCCTCCAGCAGCCTCGGCACGAGCTCGCCCGTGGCGTCGGTGCCACTGCAGCCGCCGAGCATCGACGGGTTCGCGCACCACCCGGTCGCCGGCTCCCCCTTCTTCGCCCACTTCGCGGCCGCCGCGTCGGCCGCGGTGAGCACCGGCGCAGCCAACGACGCCCGCTTCGCCGCGGTGTCCGCCGTGATCTGACGGGCTTGCGAGACGAGCGCCGCCTTCTCTTCGGTGGTCGCGCCCTCTTCGATCGCCGCCGCGAGCGGCGTGCGCGCCGCGTCGTCTTCGCGGTCGATCGCGGCGAGCGCGCCCGCGGCGCCTTTGCTGAGCAGCGCCGACACCGACACCCACCGGTCGGGCGCGCCGATCGGCGCCATGGCCTCGGCGCCCGTCGTCAGCGTGGGCCACGCCACGGTGAGGATCTCCTTGACCGCCGCCGCCAACGCGGGGTCGCGGTCCATCGCGGCCGCGATCTCGGCGTTGAGGTCTTCGCCCGTACACTCTGGGTTCTTCTCGTAGCGGGGCTTGATGCCCGGCATGCTCGGACCCTTCTGCACCATCGCCTCGCACTCGGTCGCGCCCTTGTGGGTGGCGACCGCGCGCTCCATCGCCGCGAGGAACACCGAGTCGAAGTCCTCCAGCATGTACGACGCGAACGACTCGAGCTGGGCCCGCTCGCGGTTGTAGGTCTTGCGGAGGGTGTCGAGGCGTGCGCGCTCGGCGGCGGGGGCGGCGGCGCCGAGCAGATCGAGCGACAGCTCGTACTCGGTGAACGCCAACGCGAGCGCCTCGGCGGTGCGGTTCGCCTCTTCGTAGGCCGCGCTCGCCTGATCGGCTGCGACGCCGTACGTCTTGCTTTCGGCGGCGATGTCGGCCGGGTGGTAGTACCCGGCGGCGGCGAGTGACGAGAAGAGCAGGACGATCACGGTGCCTCCGATGCGCCGGCCTATCGCGGGCGTCAGGCCAGGCCCAGGATCCGGCCACACAACTGCAACGCGTCGCGCAGCGCCGGGTCGTCGTCACGCTCGGACAACCCCTCGAGCATCGCGTACGCGGCCGGGTCGCCCATCGAGCCGAGCGCCCACGCCCAGCCGGCGCGGGTCTCCGGAGTGATCGAGGTGGTCGTCAGCAGGCGGATCAGCACGTCTTCGTGGGGCGAGAACGCCGCGAGCGCCAGCGTTCCCGCCGACGGACCGCGCTCCAGGTACGGCACGAGGGCCTCGGGGCGCCGCGCCGCCGCGACGGCCGCGACCGCCACCGTGCGCAGGTCCGGCGCGCGATAGACCCGCTCGAACAGGTGAGCGACGAGCTCATCGTCGAGGATCGGCAACACGAGCGGCGCCGCGTCGGCCTGATCGACGAGCGCGGCGATCAGCCGGTCGCGATCTTCGGGCACGACCCCAGCGCGGGCGACGCCGAGCAAGCCCGGCCACGCGGCGCCCGCGCGCTCGATGACGTCGCCGACCGGGTCGTCCCCAGGTCGGAACGCCGACAACCACCCCGCGGTGGTCGCGCACCACGCCTCGTCGACGCCGAGCCGGCCGGCCCGCGCCATCGCGCGCAGCAGGGCGGCCGCGGGCCCGGGCACCCCGTCGAGCACGCCCTGAACCACCGCCGACAGCCTGCGTTGGCGGCCGCCTTTCCCGAACCGGACCAGCGCTCCCCCGTCGCCGCACGCGACGGCGCGTCCGAGGCGGACGTCCTCCGCCGGGTCGACGGACCGGCTCGGCAGTGGGGCGCCCCCGAGCGCGTGCACCGCGGGCCAGAGGTCCTCGGTGCGGATGCCGCGCGCGACCGCGTCGGCGACGCCCTCGAGGTCGCCCAGGTGGTGGGCGACCCACAGCACCGCGGTCGCGAGCGGCCACCCGTCGTGGGGGGCGCGCACGTTGGCCGCGACGGCGAGCCCGGCAGGATCGGGCCGCCCGGCGCGCGCGAGCGTGATCGTGCGCCACATCGCCGCCTCCGGGTCGATCGGCGCCACCGACGCCAACGCGTCGACGACGTCGGCGTCCGGGATGCCACACGCCCGGACCGCCTCGGCTGCGCACATCGTGTCCGCCGATGCGTCGCCGCCGCGGATACGCGCCACCAGGGCCTCGAGCACGCCGTCCGCTCCGGACGCCAGCACCGGCTCGGCGTCCCCGAGCAGCGCCGGCATGCCCGCGACCTCACCGAAGACGAGCACCAGGCGCGCGCGCGCCCACGACGACACCGCCACGTCCTCGGCCTCCGACAGCGCGCGCAGCGCCTCGGGCCCGTGCAACGCCCCCATCGACCCTCCACCATGCCTGGGGTCGCCCACGTCCGTGTGCGGGCCCACGCGCCGCGCCGGGTTAACGCATCGGCCGGTGCGGCAAGCCCACCGCCTTCGCCCGTGTCGCGCACCCTCGGAGATCGCCGTGGCCACCTACCTCCGTCAGCTCAAGGCTGGACACGACTTCGCGACGCGTGATCCGATGGCGCGCCAGATGGAGAACTTCGTCTACCTGGTCGGTGACCCTGTCGAGCGATCGTGCGTGGTGGTCGACGCCGCGTGGGACATCGACGGCATCGTCGCCGCCGCCGAGGCCGACGACATGCGGATCGTCGGCGCGCTCGTCACCCACTACCACCCCGATCACGTCGGGGGGGGCTTGTTCGGGCACTTCGTGCAGGGGCTGGCGAGGCTGCTGGAGCTCAACCCGTGCCCGATCTACGTGCACGTCGAGGAGGCGCACGGGCTCAAGGCCGTCACCGGCTTGTCGGACAGCGACCTCGTCAAGGTGCGCTCGGGCGACGTCGTCAAGGCGGGCGCGGTCGAGGTCACCTGCTTGCACACGCCGGGGCACACCCCGGGCTCGATGTGCTTCCGGTGCGGCAGCGCGCTCGTCTCGGGCGACACGCTGTTCTTGCAGGGGTGCGGCCGGGTCGACCTGCCGGGCGGGGACTCCGAGGAGATGTTCCGCACGCTCACGCAGCGGCTCGCTACCCTCCCCGACGACCTCGTGCTGTACCCGGGCCACGACTACGGGACGGCCCCGAGCGCGCCGCTGTCCACGGTCCGTCGCACGAACACCGCGCTCCGCATGAGCGATCTGCCCACGTGGCGCCGGCATATGAGGTGACCGGCCTCGCCCCGGCCGCCATCGCCGCCGTGTTCGTGGTCGGCCTCATCCTGGAGCGCGCGCTGATCCGGTACCGGGTGGCCGCGTACGTCGGCCTGGGGGTGCCGCTGGGCGTCGAGATCGCCCCGATCCCCGACGTGCCGGAGGGTGACGGTGCCACCAGGCTGGTGCGGTGGGCGCGCCGCGGCGACGTCGTGTTGTTCTGGGCGGACCCCGGGCGCTCGGTCGCGCCGATGGGCCTGCACGGGTCGGTCCGATTCGAAGGATCCGGCCCACGAAAGCGCGTCGACGTGCGGTGGGCGCCGCCGCTGGCGCCGCTCGGCGCCGCCGCGTGGGTCGCGCTCGTCGGGTGGTCGCGCGGCGAGCCGATCATCATCCCGTTCGTGATCGTCATCGTCAGCCTCGTCTTCTGGGCGTACCGGTCCTTCGCGCTCAAAGCGGCCCACGAGCTGCGGTGGGCCTGGGTGGGCGCCCCCGAGCAACCCTTGGAGGAACCATGACCGTGCTGGAGCACCTCACCCCGATCGCGCGCTTCGTCGCTACCCTCGACCTCTCGGACGTACGCGCCGCCAAAGCCGCGCTCGACGACCGGTTCCCGGACCTGTCCGGCGCTGAAGCCGCGCTGCGCACCTCGTTCGCCGACGGCGCGCTCACCCCGCGCCGGGCCAGCCCCGAGGTGACGTTCGGCCGCGTATGCAAGTCCACGCCCGACACCGACGGCGTCTCGATCGACGCGGTCGAGATGGCCGGCCCGGGCGCCGCCCACACCCACCCCAACGGCGAGGTGTCGCTCTGCCTCGCCAACGGCGGCGACGACCCGCGCTTCATGGGCGAACCCCCAGGCTTCGTCGTCGCCCCGCCCGGCTCGCACCACACGCCGACCGTGACCGGCGGGCGCATGCTCATCGTCTACTTCTTGCCCGGCGGCGCGATGGTCTTCGACGCCTGACCGCCGGCTCAGGCCACCTTCGTCCAGACCGCAAGCTCGTTGCCGCTCGGGTCGAGGAAGTGGAACCGGCGGCCGCCCGGGAACACGTGCTCCGCCGTGATCTCGCCGCCCGCGGCGACGACTGCCGCCCGGGTGTCGTCCAGGCGCTCCGAGTACACGATGACGAGCGCGCCGCACCGCGGCGCCGGGGTGTCCGACAAGGTGATCCCGCCGTCGAGCCCCGCCCCCTCGAACGCCAGGTAGCTGCTGCCCCACTCCTGAAAGCCCCACCCGAACACCGACCCGTAGAACGCGCGGGCGGCGGCGAGATCGGTGACGGTCAGCTCGACGTAGTCGATCGCGTGGTGACGGGA
The DNA here is from genome assembly GCA_903897935.1 of uncultured Pseudomonadota bacterium. Taxonomy (GTDB): domain Bacteria; phylum Myxococcota_A; class UBA796; order UBA796; genus CAIUDO01. The sequence continues at coordinate 1,529 of CAIUDO010000733.1, read as the reverse complement.
CACGAAGCCTCCTTACTGGACTACGAGCGGCGGTAACGGCGGCACCCAGCCTTGCCCATCGACGTCGACCAGGATCGGCGCCGACATCGCCCACGGCGTCGTCGACGGCCACACCGGCGCCATCGGCGCGGCTCCCGTCGCGATCACCACGTACGACGCGTCAGCGTCAGGATCGAGCACGAACGTGGCCGACGCGCCGTCGACCGCCTCGACCTCCGCGCCGTCCCGCCACAACGCCAGCCGGTCGACGACGATCCAGGAGGGCGCGCGCACCTCCACCCCGAGCGACGCCCCCGACGCGACCGTGCTGCCAGGGTCGATCGACAAGTCGAGCCGCGGCCCCCGGGTGACCACCACGCGGCGCGCGCGCGTGGCCTCCCGCAGCAGCTCCGGCGTGACCGCGCCGGGATCGTCGAGCCCCAGCCCAAAGAACGTCGCCGAGCCGCCGACGGTGTGGTCGGTCAGCCCGTGCACGTCGCTGACGCCGACCGGCGTGGCCACGAGGCCCCGATTCACCAGATCCAGGTAGAACGGCAGGTAGTCGTCGTAGTCCCCGCCGTTCATCACCTCGACCGCGTCGAAGTCGGTCGTCCAGTACGCACCGTTGCTGATCAGCCCGGACGACCAGCCCGCCGAGGCGCCTACTCCGGAGTCCAGCGGGTGGTTGAGCTGCAAGACGACGTCGTCCCCGGCCCACGCGCGCATCATCCCGAACAAGGCGTCCGTCGACTCGGGCACGTCGAGCCACCAGCGCAGCGCTCCGCCGGACGGAGCGCTCGGCGCCGACACCAACGGCCAAGCGTTCACGTGACCGCGCAGGACCGAGCTCACCTCGTCGGCGACGACGGTGCCGAGCACGCCATCCAGGCCGAGCGCCGCCAGCGGGGCCCCGTAGCCGACAACGTGATCGTGGTCCGTGCCGAAGTGCAGCTGTAGGCCGACCGCCGCCGACGCCAGCAGGCGGTCCTCGATGCGGGTCTCGGAGTCCCCCGACGGCCCCGCGTGCATGTGCGGGTCGCCGAGCAGCCAGCCGTCCGCCGGGTACGCCGGGGTCAGCGCCGCCGAGATCGCGGTCTCCTGCCCGGCGAGGATCTCGACCTCGGTGACGAACGCCTCGAACCGAACGCCGCGGTGCACGAGCACCTGATGACGGCCCGGCTCGAGCGAGAGGCGCACTTCCCCGTCACGGGACCACGCGAGGCCGGCTCCCCACGCGGCGGCCGGCGCGACGCGGGCGTCCAACGGCGACACGGGATCGAGCGCAGTGACCCGCACCTCGAACGGCATCCCGTCGCCCGAGCTGACGAGCAACCCGCCGGGGACGCCGACGTGAAGCGGATCGTCGCCGGCCGGCGCCCGACCCTGCGCGTACGGCGCCCCGACCGCGCCCCCCACATACGACGCTGTCGCGGCCGTCTGCGCGATCGTGGTGGTGTACGGGGACCACGGCGCCGCGCCTTCGTCGAGGTCGCGGAACAAGCCACGACCGCGCGCGTCGACCACGTAGGTGACCTCGGTCCCGGCCGGCG
>CAIUDO010000732.1 GCA_903897935.1 uncultured Pseudomonadota bacterium | reverse complement strand
GCGACGGCGCCGCGCTGGCCCACCCTGGCCGGGGTGTACGAGCCGCTGTACGTGTTCAACAGCGTCCGCGGCGAGCACGTGCCGTGGCTGGCCACCGGGCATGCGTGGCGGGACGACCACCGCGTGCTGCGCGTGCACACGCGCGCCGGCGTGCGCTGGTCCGACGGGCAGCCGTTCACCGCCGCGGACGTGGCGTTCACCTTCGAGCTGCTCCGGCGGTTCCCTGCGCTCGACCGTCGCGGGCTGTGGAGCTTCCTCGAGGCGGTCGCAGCGGTGGACGACACCACGGTCGAGTTCACCTTCCGCCGACGATTCCTCCCAGGGCTCGACGACGTGGTGGCGCAGGTCATCGTGCCGGCGCATGCGTGGGCCGGCGTCGCCGACCCGATCGCGTTCCCCAACGAGTCGCCGGTAGCGACCGGTCCGTTCACCGAGGTGCGGACGTTCCGCAACCAGGTCTACGAGCTCGGCCGCAACCCATACTACTGGCAGCCGGGCAAGCCCGCGGTCGACGCGCTGCGGTTCCCCGCGTACCCGAGCAACGACCGCGCCAACCTCGCGCTGATCTACGACGAGGTGGACTGGGCCGGTAACTTCGTCCCGGCCATCGACCGCGTGTTCGTCGGTCGCGCACCCGGGCACCACGCGTACTGGTTCCCGCTGACGGGCACGACCATCTTCCTCTACCCGAACACGCAGCGCCCGCCGTTCGACGACGTCGTCGTCCGCAAGGCGCTGAGCCTGGCCATCGATCGCGCGCTCGTCGTCGCGGTGGCCCTGCACGACTACTCGCGCCCCGCCGACACCACGGGCCTGTCCGATGCGTACGCGACGTGGCGCGACCCCGAGGCCGCCGACGCCGGGTGGACTCGGCACGACGTGGCCGCGGCCAACGCCATGCTCGACGCCGCCGGGTTCGCGCGCGGCGCCGACGGAGTCCGACGGTTGCACGACGGGCGCCGGTGGCGCCACGAGCTGCTCGTGGTGGCCGGGTGGTCCGACTGGGTGCGGGCCGCGCAGGTGATCGCGCGCGGTCTGCGCGAGGTGGGTGTCGAGGTGACGGTCCGCACGTACGACTTTGGCGCGTGGGCGCAGCGCGTGCAGGAGGGCCGGTTCGACCTGTCGCTGGGATGGTCGTTCGAAGGGCCGACGCCGTACACGTTCTACCGCTGGCTCATGGGCACCTCGACGGTGAAGCCGGAGGGCACGGTCTCGATGTCGAACTGGCACCGCTACGGCAGCCCGCGGGCCGACGCGCTGCTGGAGGCGTTCGAGGGCGAGCCCGACCCCGGCGCGCAGCGCGACCTCGCGACGGCGTTGCAGCGGACGTTCGCCGACGAGGCGCCGGCCATCCCGCTGTACCCCAACCCCTCGTGGGGGGAGTTCAACACCCGTCGGTTCACCGGCTTCCCCTCCGCGGCGCAGCCCTACGCCGACCCGTCGCCCAACAAGTTCGACCGCGGCGAGACGCTGCTGCTGTTGACCACCATCGTGCCGCGTGAGGCACCCTGATGCGCTACCTGCTGCGCCGCCTCGGGTTCTACGCGTTGGCCGCATGGGCGGCGCTCACCATCAACTTCTTCCTGCCGCGGTTGATGCCCGGCGATCCCGCGACGGCGCTGTTCGCGCAGTTCAAGGGGCGGCTCGACCCTGAAGCCATGGCGGGGCTGCGGGAGACCTTCGGGCTCACCGACGAGCCGCTGGCGGAGCAGTACGTCACCTATCTCGGCCACGTGCTGACGGGCGACCTCGGCACCTCGGTCGCGTACTACCCGCAGCCCGTCGGCGACGTGATCCTCGCCGGGTTGCTGTGGACGCTGTTGGTTGCGGGCACCGCGGTGGTGTTGAGCTTCGCGATCGGTTCGGCGCTGGGCGTGATCGTCGCGTGGTGGCGCGGTGGCTGGGCCGACGCGATCTTGCCACCGGCGTTCGCCTTCGTCGGTGCGTTCCCGTACTTCTGGTTGGCGATGGCGGTGCTGTACTTGCTGGGCTTCCGTTGGGGCCTGTTCCCTCTCGGCCATGCCTACAGCGACGACCTTGCGCCGGCGTGGACGTGGACGTTCGTCGTCGACGTGGCCCGACACGCGGCGCTGCCCGTGGCCACCGTCGTGCTCGCCACCCTGGGAGGATGGATGCTGGGGATGCGCAACGCGATGATCGCGGTGCTGGGCTCCGACTACGTCGCGCTGGCGCGCGCCAAGGGGTTGCCGTCGCACCGCGTGGTGCTGCGCTACGCGGCGCGCAACGCGCTCTTGCCCAACGTGACTGCGTTTGGCATGGCGCTGGGCTTCGCGCTGTCGGGGTCGCTGCTGACCGAGATCGTGTTCTCGTACCCTGGGCAGGGCTACCTCCTCGTCCAGGCGGTCCGAAACCAGGACTATCCGCTGATGCAGGGCATCTTCCTGGTGTTCACGCTCGCGGTCCTCGGCGCCAACTTCGTCGTGGACCTCGTCTACGCGTGGCTCGATCCGCGTACCCGCGAGGCGGACTCGTGAGCGAGGCTGCGCCGGCGCGTGCGTCCGGGGTCGCCGCGTGGTGGGAGGCGATCCGCCGCGACCGCCGCGCGTCGTTGGGGTTTGCGTTGCTCATGGCGTTCGTGATCGTCGGCGTCATCGGCGCGTGGCTCGTGGGCGATCCCGACGCGATGGTCAGCGTGCCGCTTCAGCCGCCGTCGTCCGCGCACTGGCTGGGCACCACCGGACAGGGCCAGGACGTGTTCGCGCAGGCGGTGGTCGGGACGCGCGTCTCGTTGCTGGTCGGGTTCGGCGTCGGCTTGTTGGTGGTCGCGATCGGCGCGGTGGTGGGCGTGGTCGCGGGTTACTTCGGGGGCCTCGTCGACAGCATCCTGTCGCTGGTGATCAACGTGTTCCTCGTGCTGCCCGGCCTTCCGCTGGCGATCGTGATCGCCGCGTACCTTCCGCCCAGCGCGACGACCGTGGCCTTCGTACTCGTGATCACCGGGTGGGCATGGAACGCGCGGGTGCTCCGCGCGCAGGCGCTGATGCTCCGTCAGCGCGACTTCATCGCCGCGGCGCAGGTCAGCGGGGAGAGCCACGTCCGGATCATCACCCAGGAGCTGCTGCCGAACATGGCCTCGCTGCTCGTGGCGCAGTTCATCGGCAGCGTGATCTACGCCATCGGAGCCCAGGTCGGCTTGGAGTTCCTCGGGCTCGGCGACGTGTCCGCGGTCAGTTGGGGGACGAACCTGTACTGGGCGACCAACGACGCGGCGCTGCTGACCGGGGCGTGGTGGACGTTCGTGCCCACCGGCTTGCTCGTGGCGCTGGTCGGTTTCGCGCTGGTCATGCTCAACGCCGGCTTCGACGAGGTCACCAACCCGCGGCTACAGCAGGAGCGCGCGTGGCGGGCGTTCCTGGTCGGGGGCGGTCACGCGGTGACGCGCTCGACCCCGGTGGTGGTCGCCCGTGAGTGACGCGGGCGCGTCGCCGCTGTTGTCGGTCCGCGACCTCAGCGTGGACTACGTGACCTCCACGGGAGCGATCCGTGCCGTGGACCGGGTGTCGTTCGACCTCGCGCGCGGCGAGATCCTCGGGATCGCCGGGGAGTCCGGCAGCGGCAAGTCGACGGTGGCGCAGGCGGTGTTACGCATCCTGCAGCCCCCGGCGGTCATCCGGGGTGGCGAGGCGCTGCTCGATGGCGTGGACCTTTTCCGGATGACCGAGGCACAGCTCCGCGAGGTGCGGTGGCGGAAGCTCGCGATGGTGTTCCAGGGCGCGATGGACGCGCTCAACCCCGTGCTGACGGTCCGTGAGCAGCTG
>CAIUDO010000731.1 GCA_903897935.1 uncultured Pseudomonadota bacterium | reverse complement strand
CTCTACAGCGCCGATGGTACTGCAGGGGCCACCCTGTGGGAGAGTAGGACATCGCCTGCCTCTGAACCCCCGCGCGGCTCACGCTGCGCGGGGGTTCTTCTTTTCGGACTGCGCAGGCGGGTCGTAGGCGATCGGGCGGGCCTGCCCTGGTCTGGTCGCGGTCGCTCGCTGGTGCATACGCCTACGCTAAGAGGCGGTCACCGCGGGCAGCCAGCCGTGCCGCGTTCCGTACAGAACAGCCATCGCGCACAAGCCGTAGAGGACCACGGTAGCGAGGATGGGCCGATCGCGGAGCAAGGTCTCGTCGGGCGCGGCGCCTTCGCCGTGCTTGTCGACCAGGTAGATGTACCGGTAGATCGCGTACACCACGAACGGCATCGTCGCGGTCATCCACGGCGTCGGCCCGAGCACGCAGTACAACGCGTAGGAGACCACCGCGCTCGTCGTCGCGATGGACTGGAACTGCTCCACCATCGGCTCGCTGTACTCAGCGAGGATCTTCCGCGTAGATCCGCTCGTCCCGACCAGCTTGAGCTCGCCCTTGCGCTTCTCGAAGCCCAGGAACAGGGCGAAGAACGCGGTGCACAAGAAGAGCCACGGGCTGACCTTGACGTCGATCGCGAGGGCTCCAGCGACCGCCCGCCACACGAACCCGGACGCGATGAACATCACGTCCAGGATCACCTTGTGCTTGAAGTAGAAGCTGTAGGACAAGGTCGTGGTCAGGTACAGCAGCGCGACGGCCAGGAACTGCCACGACAACGACAACGCGAGCGCCGCGCCCGCGCCCGCGACGACCAGCATCCACAACAACGCCAGGGACTCCGGCAGCGCGCGGCTGGCGATCGGGCGATGCCGCTTCTTGGGGTGCCGACGATCCGCCTCTCGGTCGAGGTAGTCGTTGAGGATGTAGCCGGACGACGCCAGCAGGCTGAACGCGGCGAACCCAACGACCGAGCGCTCGATCGGGCCGACCTCCAAGAACGCGCCGCTGAAGATCAGCCCCGCGAACAAGAGGCTGTTCTTGGTCCACTGCGTTGGCCGGAGCGCCTTGAGCGCGGCGATCGCGACCGACACGGGCGTTCGACGAACCAGTTCTGCGGGGTCGGACATCGTCACCGCTTCAGAGTCGGAGTTGCGACGGTGACGACGACGACTCGGGTCTCACCGTTGAGGAGCGTCAGGCTCTCTTGCCACGAGGTGCCGTCCGGCATGCGGATCAGGACCTGCGTGGGCAGGTTCGCCGGCACCATCACCGGACCTGTCACCACGCCGCCGTTCACCTCGACGTTCGCGCCGTCGGGAGCGTTGACGCGCAGCTCGGCGTCGAGCTGGGTCGCCGGCACCACCACGGGCTCGGGCTGGAGGAACCCGGTGACCAGGAACACCCCGACGCCGCCGATGACGAACCCAGCGAGCATCAACACGACGCCGATCAGCGCGCTCGTGAGGCTGTCGGTGCGGCGACGTCGCACCTTCACCGCGTTCGTACGCTCGACTGCGCGCTCGATCACGGCTGCGACGCTCATCTCGGGCGGCGGGGCGGCCTTCGACTGAACGGCGGTGTCCTGTGGCTCCTCCCAGGTGCCCATCGGGGCCCGGCGGATCAGCGTCGGGTCGTCTCCGCCCGGGCGAGCGACGAAGTCTTCGGGGACGAGCTGCCGCGGGCGCGGCGGTGGGCCCTCTAGCGTCTGCGGGTGGCCGCGCCCCATGACGTGGGTAGGCGCGTCGGGACCGTCGTGGAAGTAGTTCTCTAGGTCGGGGGGCCGCATCGGCGCCGGCGGCTCGGGCAGCGGGGGCGGTCGGTTCGGGCCCTGCGGCGTGGCCGCGTCGCGCACGTCTTCGTCCGGGTCGATCAGACGCGGCGGCGGCGGGACCACGACGCCCGGCGGGGTGTCGTTGTTCCGGTGGTAGTCGCGGTCCGGGAACAGGCCCTTGAGGTACGCTTCCAGCGTCGACTGCGTGAAGATGAAGCCGGAGTCGTGGAAGAACCGATCGAGGGCGTCTTTGAACGCCGTCGCGGTGTTGAACCGGCTGCGACGGTCGACCTCCAGCGCCCGCGCGACGATGCGGTCCAGCGACTGCGGGACGTCTGGGTTGCGGGCCGACGCCGGCTCGTACGTGCCTTCCCGCACGCGCTCCAGGGTGCCGATCTCGGTCTCGTCGCGGAACGGGTGCTCGCCGGTGAGCATCTCGTACAAGACGACGCCGACCGAGAACAAGTCCGAGCGTTGGTCGATGTCTTTGCCCCCAGCCGCGTGCTCGGGAGACATGTAGTCGAAGCGACCTTTTACGATTCCGGCCTGCGTCTCCAGGACCTTGTGCGCGGCGCGCGCGATCCCGAAGTCGGTCAGCTTGACCTCGCCCTGCATCGACAACAGGATGTTGGGCGGCGAGATGTCGCGGTGGATGATGTGCAGCGGCACCGGCCGGCCGCCCCGCATCACGGTGCGCTGGTGCGCGTAATCGAGGCCCTTGAGGAGCTCGAGCGCGACGAACGCGGCGTGCGGAACGGGCAATACGAGGCCCTTCTCGCGCGCCCGCATCATGACGGCGCCGAGGTCCGGCCCGTCGACGTACTCCATGGCGAGGTACCACGCGCCGTCGACCTGCCCGAGATCGACGATCTGCACGATGTTCGCGTGCGACAAGAGGCCGGCGATCTTGGCCTCCTCCACGAGCATCGCGATGTAGTCCTGATCCTGCGAGAGGTGCGGCAGGATGCGCTTGATCGCGAAGGTACGCTGGAAACCAGCGATGCCCTCGAGCCGCGCACGGTAGATCTCCGCCATGCCGCCGGTCGCGATGCGCTCCAGGATCTGATATTTCCCGAATGTCTGGGCCGGAAGTCGCGCCACGGTCTCGTCGTGTCCTCTGCCCGCAGGTTAGCCCGGCGCGCCCTGGTGCGGAACCGCGCGCTCAGGTTGCGATGCTCTTAGCATCGTTCCGGCGTGATTTGTCGTCTGCCGCACGCGCGTCGCGGATGGGGTTAGTGGTGCGACCGATTCGGAGGCGTCCGTGACCGGGCCTGAGCAGGACATCGAAGCCACCTGGCTCGACGAGCCTGCGCGGCCGTGGCTTCGCTGGGCCACCGCGGTCGGCGTGTCGCTCTGGTTCGTCTTCACGTTCGGGGCGCACCGCATGGTGCCGGTCGTGATCTGGGTGGCCGAACGGGTCGAGGCGGCCTTGGGCTTCGACGTCGCGCGGCAGGTCGAGGAGGACGGATGATCGAGTCGCTCGGGCTTGGAGTGACGGACCTGCTGATCGGGGTCGCGCTGCTCACCGTGTCCATCATCGACATGAGGTCGCGCCGCATCCCGAACGTCATCGTGTTCCCGTTGGCGGCGGTCGCGCTGGTGCACCACTTCATCGCCGGCTCGATCGGCATGAGCATCGTCGGGTTCGGCGTCGCCACGGCCATGCACTTCCCGCTTTGGCTGCTGAACGTCGAGAAGGCAGGCGACGCCAAGCTGTTCATGTGCCTCGGGTTGTGGTGGGGCCCGCCCGGCGTCGTCGAGGCCTCGGCGTGGTTCGCGGTCGTCTACCTCCCGATCGCGCTGGTGATGATCCTGGTGAAGGGAAAGGCCGGCAACCTTCCAAAGGTGTTTCGCTACCAATGGGCGACGATGCGGGGTAAGGATGGCGGCGAAAAGCCGGAAGTGACCTTGCTCGCTACGGCGCCGATCATCGCGATCGCGGCCGTGATCGCTCGGGTAACGGACTGGCTCGACGTGTTGGGGTAGGGAATGGCTGCACAGTTGGGAGAGGGCATACCGCACTTCACGCGGCAGCCCGTGTTCGGCGAAGAGATCGACACGGCGTCGGTCAGCAGGGCGAAGGCCATCGCGCTCGTGTTCCTGCGGCACGCGGGGAGCGCGATCACGCGAAGGACCTGTATGGACCTTCATTTGATCGTTCCGGAGCTCGATCTCGCGGACGTGCTGCTCGTCGCCCTGATGGAAGGCGACGGCGAGGCCGTCCGGGACTTCGTCCCGCGGTACCATCTCAAGTACCCGGTCGTGCACGACGAGACGGGCGAGCTGTTCGAGGCGTTCTCGGTCGGTCGCGATCGGATGCTGCGTCGCACGCTGCTCGGCCTGCGCCCCTCGATGCTCCGGTCCTACGCCGAGGCGCTGCAATCGGGCCGCGGGCTCAACCAGGGGCCGATCGATCGCCTCGGGGCGGCGTTGGTCGTCGGGGTCGGTGGGACGGTGGCCTGGCGGTGGGACGCCGAGCGCACGACCGACATGCTCGATGTCGAACAGCTCCGGGCTGCCGCGCTCGCGGCGGCGCCTCGTGCTACTCCCGCCTGAGTCGGCGTTCGACGCGCGCTGCGAGCTCCGTCAGCCGGAGCGGCTTGTGCCACACGCGGTCCGGATGGGCGTCGAGCAGCGCCTGACCGGCAGGCTCGCTCGCGCCGCCGGTCAAGAATACGACCCGCTCCCCGATGTCCCGGGCGCGCGCCGCCTCGTAGACGATGAGGCCGCCCGGGGGCGTGTCGGGCGCCGAACCGAGCCCGAGGTCGCACAAGATGAGGGCGTAGTCGTGGTCCCCGACGGCACGGCACGCGGCGGCGGCGCTCGAGCGCGCCTCCACCTCGTAGCCGACGCGTCGCAGGTATCGGGTGACGGCGTCTCGCAGCGCGTCGTCGTCGTCGATGACCAGCAGTCGAAGCATGGTGACTCCGCTCGGTGGGGCCGCTCCAGCCTGATGGTACTGTGTTTCTCGGGTTTGGTGGTGGGTTCGCGGGCGCGCGCCTCCGATGCGCCGATCGCTGGGCCGGCCGACCTCGAGTGGGCGGGCTTGGTCTTGCCGCTCGCGGCCGCGAACAGCATCGACGGCTTCGGGGTCGGCATCGGTGGTGAGGTGTACGCGCGCCCGGTCGGCGAGACGTCGGGCTACGCCGTGAAGGTCACCGGCTTGCTCTGGCTGACGACCAACCTCAACTACACGTCGGATTGGCTGCGCGTGGACGCCCGGGGCGCGCGCGCCGACGTCTTCGGTCAGGCGGGGTTTCGGGGTTGGGCGAACCTGCTGTATGCGGGGGTCGGCGGCGCTGATGTGCTCGTCGACTGGGACGAGCTCGAGCTCGGCAACCGGTTGTCGAGCCCGTTCGCGAACGGCGGCGTCGCGTGGAACGTCGGGGGCGGCGCCCAGGTGTACGGCGGCGTGTACCTCCGCCCAGCGGCGTCCCGGCCCGCGCCGGACCTGTTGCTCGCGCAGGATGACCCGCTCGGCGCGGGCGGCGCCGTGTACAACGACGTGACGATCGGCCTCGCGTGGGAGCAGGTCGACCGCTGGCCGGCGCCGAGCAAGGGCGCCAAGGCGGAGATCGACGCGCGCGGAGGCGGGACCGTCGCGGGGGGCCGGTTCGCTCCGCTGGCGGGCCTGCACGCCGAGATCATGGGGTGGACCCCGTTGTTCGTCGAGCCGCTCGTCGTCGGTGGGCGGCTGCTCGCGGAGCACAGCGTCGGCGAGCGGCCGTTCTTCGAGCAAGACATCACCGGTGGCCGGTGGCGCGACGAGCTTGGCAGCGAGCAGGCGCTGGCTGGGTACGGGCGCAACCGCTCGCGCGGCGACGGCGTCGTCGCGGGCATGGTCGAGGTGCGCCCGCAGCTGTTCCGGGTTGGTGGCGGCGATCGGGGCTTCGACCTCGCGGTGATGCTGTCTGGCATGGCCGAGGTCGGGTGGTTGTTCGATCGGTGGGATCCGGGGCCGATCCTGCCGACCGTGGGCGGTGGGCCCGAGCTGCTGTGGCAACAAGCGATCCAGGTCCGCCCGTTCATCGCGTTCGGCTGGCGCTCGGACGCCCCCGGGGCGCCTCGGGTGCCCGTGCCGCAGTACGGCATCAGCTTCGTCGATCCATTGTGACAGGCGCTCGATCAGACTGACGCGCTCCCGTCACGATACAGGGTCGCGTCGAGGGCTCCATGTTTCGCTTGCGCTCCGTGTTCGTCCTGTTCGGCTTGTCCGGGTGTTCGCCTCCCGAAGCGCAGCGCGCCGCCGTGACGCCGGGCGCCGACGTCGTCACGTTGCCGCTTCAAACCGGTGGATCCCTCGCCGGGTCGCTGGAGCCCGTGGTCGAGTTTCAAGCGGCGTCCATCGATCCGTTCGACGCTCCGGCGGTCGTCTTCAACGAGGTGATGCCGGTCAACGAGTCCACGGTCATGCACACGGGGAGCCAGTCCACGCCGGACTGGATCGAGATCTACAACGCCAGCGACACGGTCGTGGCGTTGTCGTCGGTGCGCATCACCGACGACGCGGGCAACGAGTGGGTCGGCGGCGAAGGAACGCTGGAACCTGGGGCGCACCTGCGCGTCTGGTGTGACGCGACGCTCGCGGGCGACGACGTGGCGCCGTTCGGGCTCTCAGGCTCCGGAGAGGAGCTCGAGCTGTCGGTGTTCGGCGTTACGACCGACCGCATCGCGACCGGCGAGGTCCCTGGCGACGTCGCGCTCGCCCGCTACCCCGACGGCGGCGCGTGGGCCCCCACCGTGACGTCGACGCCCGGCTGGGCGAACGTCGCCCACACGGGCACCGACCCATCGTCCACGATCTACCAGGACGAGCGCGTGGTCGACGTCTTCTTCTGGTTGACCCCGGAGAACTTCGCGCGGATCGACAGCCCGCAGGAGCCGGAGGTCGAAGCGTCGATGCAGTACGAGGGCATGTTCTTCAAGAGCGTCGGGCTGCGCCGCAAGGGATCCGGCAGCGCGCAGAACATGAACGGGAAACCGGCGTTGCGCGTGGACTTCAACGCGTACGTGGAAGGCCAGAAGCTCCGCGGGCTGAAGGGGATGACGTTCAACAACGGGTCGCACGATCCGTCGTGGGCGAGCGAGTACATCACGTACTACGCGTACCGGGAGATGGGCATCCCGGCGCCCCGCACCGGGTGGGCGCGCGTCTACGTCAACGACGTGTACTACGGCCTCTACATGAACATCGAGCAGCACGACGACGTGTTCCTCGCCCGGTGGTACACGAACTCCGAAGAAGGCGCGCTCTACGAGGGCGGGTGGAGCGACTTCACCGTCGGCTCCGAGCACACGATGGACTACGAGGAAGGCCCCGAGGAGCAGGACCTGGTCAGCCTGCAAGAGGTCTCGGCGGTGCTCGCGAAGCAAGCGAGCGACGAGACCTACGCGGAGCTGCGCGCCTACGTCGACATGGACCAGTTCGCCTTGTACCTGGCGCTCGAGACGCTCGTGATGCACTGGGACGGCTACAAGTCCCCGAACAACTGGCGCTTCTACCACAACCCGACCACGTCGTTGTTCGAGTGGATGCCGACGGGGACGGACTGGACGCTCGAGATGGACACCGGGCCGTACTACGGCGGCGGGGACCTGATCACGTACTGTCTGCGCAGCCCGAATTGCCGCGCCGACTACACCGCGATCGCGTACGCGGCGTGCGACAAGTGGGACACGCTCCCGCTCGAGGACAAGCTCGATCACACGATCGAGATGCTACAACCGTACATTGAGGCCGATCCTCGTGACAGCCACAGCCCGACCACCACCAACCGCCGCCGCGAAGACGTACGGTACGCGGTGACCGAGTGGTCCGACAGCGTGCGCGATCAGCTCGACTGATCGTCAGCGACAGGTGTTGGGCGAGGGCGTAGGGTCGTCGTCGCACGGGGCGACGCGAACCCCATCTGCTCCGTCGCAGTCGCTGTCGACGCCGTCGCCGAGCACCTCGTCGGCGCTGCATGGGTACGCGGACGGGTCGTTCGGGCCGCAGTCACCGTCGTCGGGGTAGTCGTCGCCGTCGGCGTCGGGCTGGGTGCCGCAGTCGGCGTCGCAGCCGTCGCCGGCCCGGTCGGGCGCGTACGGGTAGATCGAAGGCTCGGCGTCGTCGCAGTCCTCACCGACCGGCCACCCGTCGCCGTCGGCGTCCCACGCGGCTTCGAACTCGGTCTTGTTCACGTACGCGCACGAGCACAGCAGCGCGGCGAGCAGCATCGACAGGTGACGCATTCGGTCTCCGGAGCGCAGTCTATCAGAGCGGCAGCGCGCGGCCGATCATCGTCGCGACGGCCATCGTCGTGAGCTGCGGGTTGACGCCGAGCGAGGTCGGGAAGACCGAGGCGTCGGCGATCACGAGCCCCGGCAGCCGGTGCGCCTCCCCGGTGGGGCCGATGACCGCCCGCGACGGATCCGCGCCCATCCGACACGTCGACATCGGGTGGCTCGCGTAGAGCGTGAAGTCGGTCACGTCGCGGGTCGCGAGCGCGGCGGTGAACGCGTCGACGTCGGTGTAGCGGCCGAGGCCGTGCACCGGCGCCATCACCTCCCGCGCCCCGCCGGCCATCAGCACCGAGGCGGTCGTGCGCATGCCGTCCTTGATGCGCTGCACGTCGTTCGGCTCGAACGTGTACGTGACGTCGGCCCGCCCGTCGGCGGTGGCGCGCACCCGCCCCGTGCCGTGGTCCGAGATCATGACGACGCAGCCGCACAGGTTGGGGAGCAGCTCGTGCGACGCCTTCGCCGCCGCCCCCGACGGTCCGAGCATCAGCAGCGCCGGGCCGGGCGGCAAGCTCAGCGTATGCGGCAACACGCCCGGCAGCGCCGGGTCTTCGAACCACGCGCCTTGCGTCGCGCCGCGCCACATCACGACCTCGTGGTCGCACAAGCCGAGCACGGCGTTGCCGGGGTGCACGTGCAGGCCGTCCCCGACCGGGCCGAGGTCGCCGAGCCCGCTCGACCACAGCAGGCGCGGCGTCCCGATCGCGCCTGCCGCGAGCACGACCGTCCCGGCGCGTACGGTCAGCGCGCCGACGACCTCGAGCGAGTCGGTGTCGTGGATGCGGGCTTCGACGCCGACCGCGCGCCCACGCTCGACGATGACGCGCGTGACCCGGGCGTCGCCCTGGATGATCGCCCCGTGCGCGGCCGCGATCGGGAGCAACACGCGGTCGACGGATGCCTTTCCGCCGATCGGGCAGCCGTGGTTGCACAGCCCGCAGCCGGCACACCCGGGCGCGTTGCGTCGCACGGCGCCGCCCGGCAAGCCGAGGGCGCGGGCGCCGCGGATGATGATCCGGTTGTTCTCTCCGAGCACCTCGTCGGGGGTGGTGCCGATCCCGAGCAGCGCTTCGAGCTCGTCGAACACCGGCGCCATGGCCGCCGGCGCGAACCGGGCGTCGCCGCCGAGCACCTCGGCCCACCCGTCGAGCACGTGGTCGGGGGTGCGGAAGCAGATCGCCGAGTTGATGAGGCTGCCCCCGCCGACGCCCCGTCCCGCCGCGATCGGCATGAAGCCGCTGCCGCGCGCGACGATGAGCCCACCCTCTTGCATGTGGTAGCGCTGGGTGTGGGGCATCGACGGGCGAAAGCGAGGCTTGGGAGGACCCTCCTCGAGCACCAGCACCTTCGCGCCGCGCTCGGCCAGCGCGCGGCTCACCGCGGACCCGCCGGGGCCGCTGCCCACCACCACGACGTCGACCTGCAGCGTGCGCTCCCCGGTCGCGTCGGCGAAGCCGCGCGGGGTCACCGCCCCACCCCGCACGGAAACATCGGGGACAACCACGCGGCGACGTCGGGGTGGTCGGCCCACCCCAGCGCGAGCAGCGCGACGACCCCCGTGACGCCGTTCCGCAGCAAGGACTGGTCGGTGGTCAGCCAGCCGCGCAACACCGCGTCGCGGTCGGCGAGCCCGAGGTCACGAAACGCGGCGCCGTGCGTCACGAACGGCAGGTCGTCGAGCGCCTGCAGCAAGACCTTGAGCAGCGCGCGGTTGGTCGCGTCGACGTGCGCGAGCACGTCGTCGAAGAAGTCCGCCAGCCGCGCCTCGGCGCCCGAGAGCGCAGGCGTGCCCCCGGCGGGCATCCAGGCCTCGGCGAGGGCGTCGACGAACGCGTGCTCGTCTGCGGACAAAGCGGCGAGGCCGGCCCCGGGGGGCCGGTCCCACCACCGCGCGCCGAGCGCGAGGCCACCGAGGGCGGCAGCGGCGGGCACGGCGGCGGCGGTCGCCAGCACGTGCCGACGCGTCAGCTTCATCGCGCGTGCTCGAGGAACGCCCACCCGACCGCGTCGGTCGCGCCCACCGACGACGTGCCGGCGAGCGCGATCATGATCCGGTCGTCGTCGACGACCAGCGCGACGTGGTCGGGCCGCCAGACCTCTTTGGTGGTCCCATCGGCCATCGGCCAGATCGCCTCGGTGAGCGGCCCGGCGGCGGGGTCGCCCCAGGCGAGGATCGCGTCGCGCACGCCGTCGCCGTCGATGTCGCCCGCTGCGGCGACGACGAACAGCTGCCCGTCCCACCACGTGAAGTCGGCCGCATAGAGCGTGTGGTCCGTCAGCACGACCAGCGGGTCGACTCCGTCGTCGATCGTCGCTCCGAACGCTGCTTCGACGCGGATCAGGGCGCCGTCCTTGCCGTTGAGCTCGTCGAGGTGCCAGGAGTCGGACGGGGCGGCCGGCAGGTTGCTGATCGTGCTTCCCGCCACCCGCCACGCGTCGCAGCTCGCGCCGACGCAGCCGATGACGTCGGCTTGTGCCGCGTCGGCCGTCGAGATCGCGCACGTGGTCGCGTTCGGCCCGAGCAGGGCGGCTTCGCTGAGCACGGTCAGCGCGCCGGAGCTCGCGTCGACGGCGACCGCCTGCAGCGCGCCCGCGCCGCACGCCGCCGACCACAACGTGCCGTCATCGGCGCGCACCAGATCGACGTCGCCGTAGCTGAACACGGTCGCGCCGCTCGAGAACGTGCCGGTGGCGGTCTGTTGGACCCAGTCGGCCGCGTCGGCGTCCCACAGGTTCTCCTTGATCTCGAGGCGCGTCGACTTCGGCGTCGTCTCGATGATGTAGGAGGCTGCGGCGTAGTAGCGGTCCTCTTCGAAGATGGCGTCGATGCGGTTGCCGAGCGGGCGGGCCGTCGCCTGGTTGATCCAGGTGAGGTGCTGCAGCGGCGCCGCCATGTACCCGGCGTCAGCGGCGAACTCTACGGTCTTGCCGACCCACTCGAAGGTGGTGGCGGCGACGGTGTCGGTGAACGCCAACGCGCCCGTGACGATGAGGTAGCGGTCGCCGACCCGGCCGGCTTCGACGCCGAGGGGGCCGTCCCACTGGAAGGTGCCGTACGCGAGGGGGGTGGTGTCGACGCCCCCGTCGCAGTCCTGATCGGTGGCGTCGCCCAGGCGCTCGTTGGCGGTCGGGTGGACCAACACCGCCGCGTCGTCGCAGTCGCCCCACACCGGCGCTTCCGTGAAGTCCCACCACTTGACGTACTCGGCGAACAACGAGCCGTATTCGGCCTCGGGTGGCATCCAGCCGTCGACGTCGGCGTCGAAGTCGTTGTCGCCGGCGCAGTCGGCGTCGACCGCGTCGTACCAGAGATCGGGGGCGCCGGGGTACACGGCCTCGGGCGCGAGCGCGGCGTCGGTGAGGTTGGCGTCGGGCTCGTCGCGGCAGTCCCCGAGGCGGCCCTCGACCTGGTAGTCATACCCGTAGAAGCTCATGTATTCGTTGATGAGCCCGACCCACTCCGCGTCGTCGAGCTCGGGGTACGGGTTGTCGGGCATCCACCCGTCCCGGTCCTGGTCGAAGTCGTTGTTGCCCGAGCAGTCCTGGTCGACGCCGTCGTACCAGAGGTCGGATGCCGGCGGGACCGCAGGGTTGACGTCGGCTTTGGTGTCGTCACAGTCGCCGAGCGGCAGCGGGCCGTCGTACGCCGAGCCGTACTCGATGGGCACCCACCCGTCGCGGTCGGCGTCGAAGTCGTCGTCGCCGGCGCAGTCGGAGTCGACGCCGTCGTAGTACGCGTCGGACGCGCCGGGGTTCACGCCCGCGTCGTCGTCGTCGCAGTCCACCTCGGGCGCGACGTCGGTAGGCCACACGGCGCCGCCGCCGATCGCGTCGAAGTCCGCTTGGGAGATGCCGGGGTACCCGTCACCGTCGACGTCGACGATCTCGAGCCCGTCGCAGTCCTGGTCGGTGCCGTCGTACGGGACCTCGACCGCGCCGAGGAAGATCGCGGGGTCGGCGTCGTTGCAGTCCTTCACGCCGGCGCTGACGCCGTCTTCGGTGCACTCGAGCGCGGGCACGCCGTCCTTGTCTTCGTCGACCTCGCAGAGCTGCGCGTTGTAGGCGCTCTGCCCGACGTAGGTGCACGCGGTCGACCCGATGAGGCCGAGCACGGCGGCGAGGCGCAGTCCGCCCATGAGTCCCTCCATCGCCGCAGACTAGCAGGCTGCCGAAGGGCCCGCACCGAACGCAGGTCCGGCGTGGTCACATCGGCCGGCGGAGCCACAAGAAGTGCTCCCGGTTTCCGGACCGGGCGCCGGTGATGACGGCGTCCGCCCCGGCGCACACTTCGAACCCCGAGCCCGCCGCGGCGCCGCGGGCGGCCTCGATCGCGCGCTGGCGCTCCCCCTCGTCGCGCACCCGGCCGCCGACCTCGAGGGCGTCGGCGCGCACCTCGAACTGCGGCTTGACCAGGACGACGGCGTCGCCCCCCGGGGCGAGCAGGCGGAACAACACCGGGAGCACCTGGCGCAACGAGATGAACGAGACGTCGGCGGTGAGCAACGACGGCGCCTCGGGGAGCGCCTCCAGCGCGCGCACGTGGGTGCCTTCGAGCACGACGACGCGCGGATCGTTGCGCAGCGACCAGTCGAGCAGGCCCGCCCCGACGTCGACGGCGAACACCCGCGCCGCGCCGCGGGTGAGCAGCACCTGGGTGAAGCCGCCGGTCGACGCTCCGATGTCGGCGGTGACACGCCCGGCCGGATCGACCCCGAACGCGTCGAGCGCGCCGATCAGCTTGTGGGCGCCCCGGCTGACCCAGCGCACCCCGGGCGCGCCGACGGTGAGCTCTCGCCCCGGCCGCACCCGGGCCCCGCGCCGGACCGGCAGGCCATCGACCCGCACGTGGCCAGCGTCGAGCAGCGCGGCCGCCTCCGGCAGCGACGCGGCGTGCCCGAGCCGCACCAACAGCCGCTCGACCGCGACGAGCCCCGGAGGGCGCGCCATCAGGACGCGCGGCGGGCGGCGAGCCGGGCCAGGTCGATCAGGCGCTCCGGGCGCGGCAAGCTGGCCGCCGCGCTGATCGCCTCGGCGGCGCACCGATCGGCCCACGCCGCGGTCTCCGCGAGGCCGACCAGGCGCACGAACGAGGGGGGGCCGTCGGCGTCGGCGGCTTCGTCGGCGTCGAGCAGGTCGTCGGCGAGCTGGAACGCCAAGCCGACCGCCTCACCCCACGCGCGCAGCGCCGCGAGCTGTGCGTCGGTGGCGCCGCCCGCGAGGCCGCCGAGCTCCGCCGACGCGCGGATGAGGGCGCCCGTCTTCAGGCGGTGGAGGCGCTCGACGCCAGCGACGTCGGCGACCCGGCCCTCCATCCCGATATCGGCAGCTTGACCGCCGACCATGCCGAACGCGCCCGCGGCCCGGGCCAACGCGGCGACCATCCGGATGCGGGCCTCGGGCGCCCCAGCGGCGTCGCCAACGACCGAGAACGCCTCGGTGAGCAGCGCGTCGCCGACCAGGATCGCGGGCGCGTCGCCGAACACGACGTGGCAGGTGGGACGCCCGCGCCGCTCGTCGTCGTCGTCCATCGCCGGGAGGTCGTCGTGCACCAACGAGTACGTGTGCACCAGCTCGACCGCGACCGCGCCTGCGCGCGCGAGCGCGACATCGGCGCCATCAAAAGCTTCGAACGCCGCGATCACCGCAGCCGGTCGGAACCGCTTGCCGCCGGCGTCGACCGGCCACCGCATCGCGTCGGAGAACCGCGCGGGCCACGCCCCGCCGAGCCGCGCGGCCATGCCAGCGTCGACTTCGGCGCGCACCTGCGCCCACCACGCGTCCTGAGTCATCGTTCAGCCCGGCGAGAACAGCAGCGGATAACGCACGATCGCCGTCTTTCCGGGGCCGGGGGGCTTGTTGGTGAACAGGATCGCCTTCGACTGCTCCGCGATGCACGGCTCGAGCACCGACCCGTCGCCGTCGGTCCACTCGCTCTGCGTGATCGTAGGATCGCTCATCGGGAGGCCTTCGGGGCCGACCGCGACCTGCAGCAGCACGCGGCCCGACAACGATGGCGCGGTGGCCAAGGCCGTGTTGTAGCAGGCCTCGAACCGGCCCATGAGCGGGCGGATCCGCGCGTCGGCTTCTTCGGCGGACAACGCGCCGACGGGCGTGGGGTTACCGAGGATGACCCCGCGCGGCTGCGTGCCCGGGTGAATCGACGTGGCCGCGACCGGGCCCAGCTCCTTGAGCTTCGCGAACCCGACCTTGTCGGCGCCCGCTTCGCGCGCGAGGTCGACCATGTCGATGATGCGCCCGTACGCGATGTCGCCGTGCGCGTCGATGAAGACGTTCTTCTTGTCCATCGGCCGGAGGCGACGCGTGACCTCGTAGAAGAGGATGTCTTCCTTCATCAAGCGGCGGTTGAGCGCGAGGTCGCCGTTCTCGTACACCGCGATGACGAGCTGCTCCGGCGGCGGCTGGTCCGGCGGCGGGGGCGGGACCTCCTGGTTCGAAGGCAGCTTGACGCCCATCTCCTCGACCTGGATCGGGATGTTGACCATCATGATGATCAAGACCACGAGCACGATGTCGATCAACGGCGTGAGGTTCATGTCGTTGAAGGACTGGGCTGTACCGAGCTGAGCGCCCATGTCAGTCCTCCTTCGCCGCGGCGATCAGCACGTTGGTCATGTTGCGCTCGGACAGCATGTCCATCAGCTCCCGCACCTGCTTGTACTGCAGGCGGTGGTCCGCCTTGATCAGCAGGCTGCGCGACGGGTTGACCTGGTACTGCTCGTTGATCATGTCGATCAGCGTCTCGCGGGTGGCGCCGTCTTGCTCGACGTACCAGCGAGCAGGCAGGTCGCACGGGAACTCTTTGCAATCGTCGGCCACGCCGATCGAGATCACGATGTGCTGGCCGACGTCGTTGACGGTCGTGGTCTGCGTCGCCTTGGGCAGGTCGACCGGGAGGCCAGACTGCAAGAGCGGCGTGATGACCATGAACACGACGAGGAGCACCAGGACGACGTCGATCAGCGGCGTGACGTTGATGTCCGCGATCGGGCCTTTGGCGTTGCCGAGGCGGGCCGCCACCGTCTACTTCCTAGCGCCGTGATCGGTCTCTTCTTGCGCGATGTGCGCCTTCTCGGCCCAGTCGATGAAGTCGGCGTGCGCGGACGCCAGCTCTTCGGCGACCTTCTCGGTGCGGCCGTTGAAGTAGTTGAAGAACCAGACGCCGAGCACCGCGACGCCGATGCCGACGCCGGTGGTGATGAGCGCCTCGGAGATACCGGCCGAGATCGACGCGAGGCCCGAGCCGGCGACGGCCATGCCCTGGAACGCGTTGATGACGCCGAACGTAGTGCCGAACAAACCTACGAACGGCGCGGTGGAGCCGACGGTCGCGAGGATCGACATGCCGCGGCGGCACTTCGACAGCTCTTCGGCGGTGGACTTGTCGAACGCGCGCTCGGCGGCGCGGATGCCGTGCTGGTCGAGGCGGGTGTTGAGCTCTTTGAGGCCGGCGGCGAGCACCGACGCCAAGTACGTGCTCTTGTACTCCTCGCTCGACACGACCTTCAGCGCGCCGCCGATGTCGCCCTTCTGGAGCGGCCCGACGACCTGCTGCGCTGCCGCCATCGACCGCTTCCGGTTCCCGTTGAGGTACCAAAGCCGCTCGACCGCGACGACCAACGCGGCCACCAACATCAGCGCGAGCGTGAAGATGACGGCGCGGGCGATGCCACCCGAGTGCTCCCAGATCTCCACCATGGTGAAGCCGGGCGCGGCCTCGTCAGCCGCGAGGGCGACCTGTGCCAGCAACGGAAGAACCAACATTTCGATACCTCAGGTGGCGGACCGCGGGGTCTAACCTTGACCGGCACGCGGCGATGTCAGCAGGTTGTGGAAGGGGTCAGGGCTGCTTGTAGCGAACCACGAGCTGGAACTGGGCGCGGACCTTCGCGCCGTCAGCTTTCGCTGGGTACCAACGCCACTTCAGGAGCGCGTTGCGGGTCTCGTCGTGGAAGACCTTCGGGCAGGCTTCGATGACGACGTCGTACGGAACGCCCTCGGTGTCGATGAAGACGCGCACCCGGCAGTCGACGTCGCCGAGGTTCAGATCGGCCGCAGCGTCGGGATAAGACGGGGTGATCCGCTTCTTCACTTCGACTTCGGAGTGGTGGAAGGTGCGCACGCCGAGCGAGCCACCGAGCACGCCGCCTTCGACGCCGCCCACGACGCCGCCGGCCACGCCCCCTTCGACGCCGCCTTCGATG
>CAIUDO010000730.1 GCA_903897935.1 uncultured Pseudomonadota bacterium | reverse complement strand
GGCGCCCCGCCCGCCCCCGAGACGGCGCCCGCCCCGCTCGCCGTCGACGCGCCCGAGCCGGTCGCCGCCGCGCCCGCCGCCGCGGCGCCGTCGATCGACGCCACCGTCACGGACTACCTGAACACGCACTACGTGCCCGCGAGCTCCACGTTCGACGGCTCGTTCGACGTCGACGAGATCGTCGGGCGCGCCGTCATGGGGGGCGCGCTCGGCGGGGTGGCTGCGGTCCCGGTGGTCGGGCCGCTCGTCAACATCGACGCGACGCTGAACGGCGCCGTCGGCGCGTACGACGCCGCTCCCGACGCCGTCGGCTCGGCCCTGATCGTGGCCGAGACGGGCCTGCAGGTCCTGGCCGACGTCAGCCGCGCCGGGTCCCAAGCGGTCCATGTGCTCGGCCTCGCGGCGGACACGGTCACGGCCGGCGCGGTGCTCACGCCGGTGCTCGGGGTCGACGAAGCGGCGGCGGCGGCGTTCGGGGTGGCGCTCGAAGTCGCCGAGACGGGCCTCTCCGTCACGGCCGCGGCCATCGAGAACGTCAACCTGATGGTCAGCGCGGGCGGCCTCGCCTACGGGGCGGTGCAGTCCGTTGCCCCGTGGAACACCGAGCAAGAACAAGCCGCGTACGCCGCCTTCGGGATGGGCCAGGCCGATCAGGTGTTGGCGGCGCTCTGCGACCTCACCGTCGACTCGTTCGGGCTCGCCGCGGGCATCTTCGAGTTCATTCCCGGCGGCGACGTCGCAGTCGGGATCGTTACCCCCGTGATCCAAGGCGCCATTGGGGCCACCCTCGGCGCCGCCACGGGCGCGGTGACGGGCATCCTCCACGAGTCCGCCGACGTGAGCCAGGCCGGCTCCGACCTCCCGCTCCCCGACGCCGTCGACTACTGCCCGCTCGCGATCGAGGCGCTGCTCGCCCGCCGGGCGCTGCTCGACGGCGCCGCGACCGTCGCCAGCGGCGACGCGGCCTCGCTCGACGCGTTCGCTGGCAGCCTGACCGATCAGGCCGCCGCCGCCGAGGTCAACGCGCAGTCGGCCGCGCTCGACGCCGAGCAGGCCAGCGTGTTCGCGGCCGACACCCAAGCGCGTAACGACCTGATCAGCGCCGAGTTGCCAGCGATGGCCGAGGGCGCGGCGCAAGCGGCGGCGACCCAGGCGGCGATGGCGCCGCTCGCGGGCGCGCTCGGCCCGTTGGCCGGCCTCACGCTGCCCGGCGGCGTCGAGGAGATCGCGTCGGCGGTCGGCCTCGGCGACCTCGCCGCGACGATCAACGACGTAATGGGGGCCGCGTCGGCCGGGGCCACCCTGACCAGCGACCTGGCACCGGGCCTCACCGCGGCGGAGGGCGCGTTCGACGTGGCTCCCGCGGAGGCGGCGATGGCGGGCGGGGCTCAGGCCGCGGCCGACGCCGACGGCTTCGCCCAGGCCGCCGCCGAGCGCGCCGAGGCGTACGCGGGGGCCGCCGAGACGATCGCGGCGGCGTCGGCGGACGCCACCGCGGCCTCCGCCGAAGCGCTCGCCGACGAGGCCCAGCACACCGCGGACGCCGCGCTGATCGACGCCGAGGTGGACCGGCAGAGCGCGGCGTGCTCGGCGTTCGCCGCCACCTACGGCGAGCAGCTGGCGGCCGGCG
>CAIUDO010000729.1 GCA_903897935.1 uncultured Pseudomonadota bacterium | reverse complement strand
GTCCGCCCGCCGGGAGCGGCAGCAGCCACTCCAGTCGCGCGCGCCCGCGGGCAACGGCTGCGCTGAGCTCCCGGAGGACCTGCTCTTCCCGGGGGTCGACCGCCCACGCGAGCCCAAAGAAGCCCCCGGCCGCCTCGGCGACGCGCGCGCACAGCACCGGAAGCGCGGTGAGCGCGTCCGGAGGCAGCTCCACGAGGCCCCCACCCGGTCTTAGCGCGAGCGATACGAGCAGATCGCGCCCCCGTCGAACGACTTCGTCGGGGGGGCGAACCCGAAGCCACCCCTCGACCACGGAGAGCGCGCCAGCGTCGAGGCCGAGGCCGGTCCGCGCGAGGTCCGTGATCAACGTACGCTCGGCGTGTTGTACGCCGCCGTCGGCCCACGCGACCTGGACGAGCGGCAGCAGCATCAGCGCGCGGGCGGTGGTCTGGTCGAGGCCGAGGGCCGCGAGCGCGTGTTCGAACGCAGCACGTTCCATGACGCCTCCTCTGCGCCGGTAGCCCGCGCGCGCCGTCCGGCAACAAGCCCGAACGACGGGCGCTCGGATCAGCGGAAGAAGGGACCTACCTCGCCGCCTCCGTGCACCAACAGCTCGGCCCCGGCGCACGCGGCGCCCGCCGGTGAGACGAAGAACAGGACGGCGTCCGCGACCTCCTCGGGCGTCGTGAGGCGACCCGTGGGGATGGAGGCGGTCACCCGCGGGAGACGGTCGGCGAGGTGGGCGACTGCGTCTTCGGTCGCGACGACGCCGGGGATCACCGAGTTGACGCGGACTGCCGGCGCCCACTCGGCGGCGAGGCAGCGCGCGAGGTGGTGAAGGCCAGCCTTCGCCGCTCCGTATGCGGCGGTCCCCGGCGACGGGCGCACGCCCGAGACGCTGCCGATCATCACGACGACCCCTCCCCCCGGAGCAGCCGCCAACGCCGGATAGAGCGCGGTCGACAACAACAGGGGCGCCGTGAGGTTGAGGTCGATCAGCGCGGCGTGCAGGCGTGAGCTCGCGGTGGCCGCGTCGACCGGGGGCGAGCCCCCCGCGTTGTGCACGACGGCGTCGAGGCGCGGGACCGCCGCGACGATCACGCGCCGGCCCTCTTCGCTGCGCACGTCGGCGCACACCAGGGTAGCGACCGCCTCCCCGACTCGGGGCGGATCGGCGGCCTTACGCGCCGCGACCACGACCGTTGCGCCCCGCGCCAGCAACGCCTCCGCGATCACCCGCCCGATCCCACGGGTCCCGCCGGTCACGAGCACCACCTTGCCGTCGAGCGCGCCCATCCGTCCTCCGCGGCGCCCACCTCGCGGCCGCGCGCGTAGTAGAACATGTTCTCGCGGAGGCGACATGATCGACCAGCGGGTCGTGGTGGTGACGGGGGCCGGCCAGGGCCTGGGGCGGTGTCACGCGATGGAGCTGGCGCGCGACGGCGCGTTCGTCGTGGTGGTGGATCCTGGGGTCGCGCTCGACGGCGCGCCCGGCCAGCCCACGCGGGCGGACGAGGTCGTCGCGGCGATTCGCGCGGAAGGCGGAGATGGACGTGCCTTCGCAGTCGACGTCGCCGATTGGGACGCCGCGCAGCACGTCGTCGAGCAGACCTTGACGACGACCGGCCGCCTGGACGCGGTCGTCAACAACGCCGGGATCCTGCGCGACCGGATGTTCGTCAACGTGGACCCGACCGACTGGGACGAGGTGATGCGGGTGCACCTCAAGGGTCACCTGGCGATCACCAAGTTTGCCGCATCGTACTGGCGCAAGGCGGCCCAGGCGGGGGTGCCGATGCAGGCGCGCATCGTCAACACCACCTCCGGGGCAGGGCTGCAAGGGAGCGTGGGCCAGAGCGCCTACTCCGCGGCAAAAGCCGGGATCGCCGCACTCACGCTCGTCCAGGCCGCCGAGCTCGGCCGCTACGGAGTCACCGCGAACGCGATCGCGCCGGCGGCGCGCACGCGCATGACCGAGCGCGCGTTCGCCGAGGTGATGAAGGCGCCGGAGTCCGGGTTCGACCGTATGGCACCCGAGAACGTGTCCCCGCTCGTCGCGTGGCTCGCGAGCGCCGAGAGCGGTGATGTCACCGGGCAGATCTTCGAGGTCGACGGCGGCAGGGTCGCCGTCGCCGAGGGTTGGGCGACCGGCCCCGCCCACGACCTCGGCCGCAGGTGGACCCGGGCGGAGCTCGGGCCCGCGGTGCGCGCCCTCGTCGCCGCGCGGCGTCCAGCTCAGCGGGTGTGGGGCACCTGAGCCGAGCTGCTCGTGGTCGTCGCGTCGGCTCAGCTCTTGGGATCGGCCTGCACACCGGACAACATCGAGTCGGCGAGGCCGAACGTGCCGATGGGGCGGCCCCAGTCGTTGTTGAGGGCGAGGATCAGGCCGTGCACCGTCGGGATGT
The DNA here is from genome assembly GCA_903897935.1 of uncultured Pseudomonadota bacterium. GTDB lineage: Bacteria > Myxococcota_A > UBA796 > UBA796 > CAIUDO01. The sequence continues at coordinate 12,885 of CAIUDO010000729.1, read as the reverse complement.
ACGGGAGCATCACGATCGGGAACAACAGCGAGCCCACGCCGCACGTCACGAAGCTGATCACGAGGTACGCGAACACGCACACCAGCATCCAGCCGAACGCCTCGGCCGCCTGCTTCGCGTGATGGATGGAGAACGCGTCTTTTCGCAGCGCGAGCGGCAAGATGAACAACGGCATGCCAACGAACATGCCGCCATACGCGAGCACCGCAAACATCCGCGCGTCGTCGCTCACCTTCTCGATCTCGTGCATCCCGAACCCCTCTTGCCGTTGATCGCCCGTGTAATCGGCACCGCCGAACGCCGCCGCTTCGGACTTTGCCGCAAAATCCTCGTGGAGCCGGGCAGCGGCACCGCTCGACGCGCACGGTAGAACCTACACCTCGAAAAAACTGACCGCTTGTCCGGTTCGTACGTGCTTCCAGCGTGCGAGCCACCTCGCGGTTCCTGCTTGACAGCACGGGACAGCGGGTCATGGTGCGCGCCTCGCGGAGGCACCATGTCCGAGACCTTCGACCTCACCGCCCACGGCATCCATGGGCCCCGAGTCCTGCGCAACCCCACCCCGGCCCGCCTCTACGAAGAGGCCCTGCGCTCCGAGCGCGGCACGGCGATCACCGCTTCGGGTGCGCTCGTCGCGATGTCCGGCGCGAAGACCGGCCGCAGCCCGAAAGACAAGCGCGTCGTCAAGGAGGCCAGCTCCCAGGGCGACATCTGGTGGGGCAACGTCAACATCCCCATCGAGTCCACGTCGTTCCACAGCAACCGCCAGCGCGCGCTCGACTACCTGTCCACCCGCGAGCAGGTCTTCTGCATCGACGCGTACGCCGGCTGGCACGAAGGTTCGCGGCTGAAGATCCGCGTCATCTGCGCGCGCGCCTACCACGCCTTGTTCATGCACAACATGCTCATCCGGCCAACGGCGGAGCAGCTGGCGTCGTTCGGCGAGCCGGACTTCGTCATCGTCAACGCGGGCCAGTTCCCGGCCGACCCGGCGAACCCGGGGGTCAGCTCCCCCACGAGCGTGTGCTTGTCGTTCGAAGAGCGCCAGATGGTCATCCTCGGCACCGAGTACGCCGGCGAGATGAAGAAGGGCGTCTTCACGATCATGAACTACCTGATGCCCAAGCGCGGCACGCTGTCGATGCACTGCTCGGCGACCCGTGGGCACGATGGCGACACCTCGATCCTGTTCGGGCTCTCCGGTACCGGAAAGACCACGTTGTCGGCGGATCCGAAGCGGCTCCTGATCGGTGACGACGAGCACTGCTGGGGCCCCGACGGCATCTTCAACATCGAGGGCGGCTGCTACGCGAAGGTGATCAACATCTCCGCGGCCGACGAGCCCGACATCTACAACGCGCTCACCTTCGGCTCGGTGCTCGAGAACGTGGTGTTCGACGCCGACACGCGCCGCGTCGACTACACGGACGCGTCGAAGACGGAGAACACCCGCGGCTCGTACCCGATCGAGTACATCAAGAATGCCGCGATCCCCTGCGTAGGTGGTCACCCGAAGAACGTCATCTTCCTCACGTGCGATGCGTTCGGCGTGCTGCCGCCAGTCGCGGCCCTGTCGCCCGAGCAGGCGATGTACCACTTCATCAGCGGGTACACGGCAAAGGTCGCGGGCACCGAGATGGGCGTCACCGAGCCGAGCGCCACGTTCTCGCCTTGCTTCGGCGGCCCGTTCTTGGTGTGGCACCCCACGCGGTACGCCGAGATGCTCGCCGAGCTCATCCGCACGCACGGCGCGCGGGTCTGGTTGGTCAACACCGGCTGGAGCGGCGGCAGCTACGGGACTGGGTCCCGGATGAAGCTGCGCTTCACCCGCGCCATCGTCGACGCGATCCACAACGGCTCCCTCGCCGACGCGCCGACCCGCCAGGACCCGGTGTTCCAGTTCCAGGTCCCGACCGAGTGCGCGGGCGTCCCTACCGAGATCCTGACCCCGCGCGACACCTGGGCCAGCGCCGAAGCGTACGACGCGAAGGCCACCCACTTGTCCTCGTTGTTCCGCAAGAACTTCGAGCAGTACGCCGACGTCGCCTCCGCGGCCGTGCGCTCCGCGGGCCCGCGCTGACCGGCCCTACGGGTGCTGGGCGCTCACGCTCAGCACCTCGCCGGTGAGGTAGGTCGCGAGGTCGCTCGCCAAGAATACGAACACGTTCGCGACCTCCCACGGCTCGGCAGCACGACCGAACGCCTCACGCTCCGTCAACGCCCGCAGCAGCGCGGCATCCGTGACCTTCTCCAAGAACGGGTGCATCGCCAGGCTGGGCGACACCGCGTTGACGCGCACCCCGAACGGCGCCGCCTCCATCGCCGCGCACCGCGTGAGCGCCATCACACCCGCCTTCGCCGCCGCGTAATGCGACTGACCGGCCTGCGCGCGCCACCCGAGCACGCTGGCGTTGTTCAGCACGATCCCCGATCCACGAGGGATCATGTGCCGAAGCGCCGCCCGCGTGCCGCGCATCGTGCCGCCGAGCGTGACGTCCATCACCCGTGACCACGCCTCGTCGGTCATGTCGACCAGCGCCGCGGTCCCGCCCAAACCGGCGTTATTGACCCACACGTCCACGCGACCGTGGGCGGCCACGGCGGCGTCGAGCAACCCGTCGACGTCCGCCTGGTTCGTGACGTCGCACGTGACCGTGACCGGCCGCCGACCGACCGTCCCCTCGATCTGATCGGCCGACGCGGTGAGGCGTCGGGCGTGTACGTCGGAGATGACGACCGTAGCGCCCTCCTCGGCCATTCGAAGCGCGGTCGCGAACCCGATCCCGGCCCCCGCGGAGGCGGTGATCACCACGACGCGGCCTTGCAGCAGATCACGCGCAGGGGGGCGCGGCGGCGGCGTCATCGTGGCTCCTTGGGCAAGCCGAGCGCGCGTTCGCCGATCACGTTGCGCTGGATCTGGTTGGTGCCGGCGTAGATCGTGTCCGCCCGCGAGAAGACGAACAACCGCTGAAGCGGTGATAAATATGGACGTTCCATGCTTCCGTCGCAGAGCAGGCCGTCCTCCCCGAGCACGTCCATCGCGAGCTCGCCGAGGTCGCGGTGCCAGGTCGCCCAGGTGAGCTTGCTGACCATCGCTTCGGCCGGCAGCGGGCCCGGCGCGCCGAACAGCCGCAGCGCCGACAACCGCTGCACCTCGAGCCCCATCGCCGCCTTGGCGAGCCGATCCCGGACGAGCGGGTCGTCGAGGCGACCGTTCGCGCGCGCCGCCACCACCAACGCGCGAAGCTCCGCCCGAAACGTTGCTTGTTGGCCAAGCGTCGACACGCCGCGCTCGAAGCCGAGCGTGCCCATCGCCACCCGCCACCCGTCCCCGCGCGCGCCGACGACATTGTCCGCGGCGGTCCGCGCGTCGTCGAAGAACACCTCCGAGAACTCGGCGGTGCCTGTGGCCTGATGAATCGGACGAACGGTCACTCCAGGCTGCTTCATCGGCACCAGCAGGTACGACAACCCTCGGTGGCGCGCGCTGTCGGCCTCCGTGCGGCACACGACGAAGCACCAGTCCGACCACTCGGCGTGGCTCGTCCACACCTTCTGTCCGTCGAGGTGCCAGCCGTCGGCCTCCAGGCGGGCCCGCGTCTGCACGTTCGCGAGATCGGACCCGGCGTTGGGCTCGCTATATCCCTGGCACCACAGCACCTCGCCCGCTCGAATACCTGGAAGGAAGCGCTCCTTGAGCGTGCGATCCGCGAACGCGATCAGGGTGGGCGCGAGCAACATCTCGCCGATGTGCCCGAGCCGGCCCGGGGCCTCGGCCTCCGCGTACGCTTCGTGGAAGATCATCTGCTCGACGAACGAGGCGCCGCGCCCCCCCTCCGCGGCCGGCCAGCCCAGCCCGATCCATCCACTTTCGCCCAGATGCCGCTCCCAGGCCGCACGCTCGTCGAGCAACGACGCTTCGTCGCCGGGGCCGCCGCGGCCGCGCAGCGCTGCGAACCGCCCCGACAACGCGCCGCGCAGCCAGGCGCGCACCTCACGACCAAACGCCAGCTCGTCAGCGGTGAAGTTCAGGTCCACCCTTGCTCCTTGACGCGCTCGCGCAGCGTGTGGCGCGTCACCTTGCCGCTCGCGTTGCGCGGGAGGGCGTCGATCGCGAAGAACGCACGGGGCACCTTGTAGCCTGACATTCGGGCCCGACAGTGGGTGGTCAACACCGCCTCGTCGACCAATTCGCCCGGCGCCGACACCACGAACGCGACGGGGACCTCCCCGAGCCGCTCGTCGGGCGCGCCAACGACCGCGACGTCCGCGACCCCGGGGAGATCGAGCATCATCGCCTCGACCTCGGCAGGGAACACCTTGAACCCCCCGACGATGAGCATGTCCTTGATACGGTCGGTGATCCGAAGGTTTCCGGCCACATCGAGCACCCCGACGTCCCCGGTGCGAAGCCAGCCGCCGGGCGCCATCACCTCCGCGGTCGCCTCGGGATCGTCGAGGTAGCCGAGCATGACGTTGTAGCCACGAACCAGCACCTCCCCGGGCTCGCCAGGGGCGACCGCCGCCCCGGCGGCGTCGACCACCACGACCTCGACGCCCGGGATCGCCCGCCCTGACGTCGACGCGACGATCGCCGGTGGGTCGCCAGCGCGGGTCAGCGTCGCGACGCCGCACGCCTCGGTGAGGCCGTACCCCGTGTGAACCTCGTTGATACCAAGCTCCTCCCGCATCGCGACGATGAGGCTCACCGGGATCGAGGCAGCGCCGGTCACCGCGAGACGGACGCCGAGCGGACCGCTCCGCCCGGGAAGACGCAACAACGAGTGGAACAACGTAGGTGGACCCGTCAACACCGTGATCCGCTCGGCGCGGACCCGCGCCTCGACCAGTCCAGCGTCGAACACCCGGTGAGGCACCATCGTGGCCCCCGCGATCAAGCACGCCAGCCAGCCGGCCTTGTACCCGAACGCGTGAAAGAATGGAACAACGCCGAGCATCCGGTCACCCGCCACGAGCCCGACCGTGTCGGCCCACGCCGCATACGCCCGCACGGCCTGCGCGTGAGTGCAGCGCACCCCCTTGGCGCGGCCGGTCGTCCCAGACGTGAACAAGACATCGGAGGGGTCGTCGGGTCGCGGGCGCCAAGAGAGCGCGTCCGCGGGCACGTCGCGGCCCGCCGCGACCCACAGGTCGTAGTCGGGACCGTCGAGGTCGAGCACCCGCACGCCACCCGCGACCAGCGGCGCCAGCGGATCATCCGCCCGGAACCCACGCTCGGCGACGATCAGGCGAACCTTTGCGCGGCCCGTGATCCACACCAGCTCGGGCGGCTGCGCGCGCGTCGACATGGGCACGATCACCGCCCCGATCCGGAGCGCGGCGAGCGCGACGATCGGCCACCGACACCGGTTCGGCGCCCACACGCCCACACGATCGCCGGGCAGCACCCCGGCCGCGACCAAGCCTCGGGCGACCGAGTCCACCTCGTTCGGGAGCTGCGCGAACGTGACGACGCCGTCGTCTCCGTCGAGCCACACGCCGGTGTGGTGCTCCGAGGCCCACGCGACGAGGCCCGGGATGGTCATGGGGAGGGTCACGGCGCCTCGCTGGTGAAACATGTTCTACCAGACGCGGCGGCGCCGCGCGCGCTCAACCCGCCGCGGGCTGCTCCGCGGCGCGCCGCTCGGCGATCACGCACACGAGCACCGCGGTGACGGCGCGCGCGTCCAGGCCACGCAGCGCTCCGAGCAGGTCCTCCGCCGCGTATTGGAGCCCCACCCGCGTGAGCGACTCGACCGCGAGGGGCGGATCGACGTCACGCCGGTACACCGCTCGAAGCAACACGATCAACGCCTCGGTAGAGACGTCTCGGAGCCCACGACCCGCTCCCAACATCGACCCTCCGCCCGGGCGACTATCCCACCGCGACCATCACCAGCACGAGGCCGGCCGTAACCGCCGCGCAGCCCGCCGAGACGAACGAGAACCCGGCGACCAGGAGGGCGCCGATCGCCACGAAGCGGCGATCTCGGCGCGCGACTGCGCTCGAAACGCCAGGGTCGAGCGTTGGTTGAACCTCCGGCAAGAACGTGTAGCGTGGAATGAACTCGGTCTCCATCTCATCCTCCCGTGACGGCCGAACGAACCCCTCGACGGGGCGCGACCAAGAGTGACCAGTGATGCGCATCAGGTGCCTCCGCGCCGCGGAAAGCACCTCACGTGCCACCCGACGCGCACGATCCAACGCTGGGTTTCAGGGCGCCAGCGGGGCACGGCCCGACGGACGTCCGTCGGACGCCGTCGCGGCCCGAGCGGCCGGTTTGACGTCGGCAAGCCGTCGGCGTATCCGATCGTGCAAAGAGCCTCCGCTTGGGGGCGAAGGAGCCCAAGTGGAGCAGGCGGCTAAGATCCTCGTCATCGAAGATGACGCGACCATCGCGATCGGCCTCAAGGAGGCGCTCGAGCACGAGCGGTTCTCGGTGCGGCACGCGGTCTCGGGAGAGAAGGGCATCGACCTGGTGCACTCGTTCGAGCCCGACCTCGTGCTGTGCGACATCATGCTGCCGGGCAAGGACGGGCTCGAGGTCATGCGCACGATCAAGTCGGAGAACCCGAGCTTGCCGGTGATCATGCTGACCGCGCGCACCTCAGAGATCGACCGCGTGATGGGCCTCGAGATGGGCGCCGACGACTACGTGACCAAGCCGTTTTCGGTCCGCGAGGTGGTCGCTCGCGTCAAGGCGCGGCTCCGCGAAAAGACGGACGCCAAGAAGGCACCCGACGTCTACGCGTTCGGCGACGTGCGGGTCGACCTCCGGCGCCGCGTGTTGTGGAAAGGCGACGTCGAGACCCGACTGACCACGCACGAGTCGGGCACGCTCGCGTACCTCATCGGGCACAAGGGCATCGACGTGAGCCGCGACGAGCTGCTGGAGAAGGTGTGGGGGTACTCGGCCGCTCTGACCACCCGCACGGTCGACAACCAGATCCTCAAGCTGCGCAAGAAGATCGAAGACACCCCGGCACAGCCGCGCCACATCCTCACGGTGCACGGGACCGGGTACCGGTTCGAGCCCTGACGGGCTGCGCCCAACCGAGGCTTCATGCTCCCCCTTCGCGCGAGCCGGCTCACCAGGGTCGGCCTCGAGGTCGTCGCCGAACCCGTCGCGGACCTGCTCACGACGCTCACGGGGCACGTTCACGGTGACGGCCCTGGCGGCATGGTGCTGCTCGGCGCGTTCGGCTCCGGCAAGAGCTTCTTGTGCGACCTGCTCGCCAGCGCGCCCACAACCGGCACCCCGTGCACCGTGGTGCCGCTGCGCGACGTCGCGCGGTGGCCCGACGTCGATCTGGGCCTGCGTAAGGTCGTCGGCCCCACGCGGCTCGCTGAGGCCGTCGCAGGGGCGCGCGTGCTGCTGCTCGACGGCCTCGACGAGGTGCCCCGCGGCAGCTTCGGGCTGCGCACGTGGGCCGCGGTGTTTGACGCCCTGACCACCCGGGTCGGTCCCCGTTGGTTGCTCACGTCCCGGCCCGGCTTCTTGTGCGTCGACGCGGCCGGGTCCGACGTGCTCGCCGAGACGCTGGACCGTCCCGACGTGCGGACGCTGCGGGTCGAGCCGCTCGATCCGGACGCGTCGATTCGGGCGATCGAGGCAATGCCGCGCGGTCGTGAGCTGCTCGCGAGCGTCGAGAACCTCGACACGCTCGCGACCACCCCGCTCCTCCTGCACGCGGTCCACGCGGCGATGCCCTGGATCGAGCCGGGGCGGCCGATCGAAGCGTGGGGCGTTTACGACGCGTGGATCCGTCACGGCCTGATCGGCGGCTCGGACGCCGACGTTCGCATGACGCACCTCGAAGATCTCGCGTGGGCCACGTGGCACGGGGGCGGGCTCACCACCGCCGTGCCCACGTTCGACCCCGACGACATCACCTCGGTCGGGCTGCCGGTCGCGGCGCGGCGCGGGCTGTTCGTCTTCGATCTCGACGGGCGCATGCGGTTCGGTCACCGGAGCGTCTACGAGTTCTTGCTGGCCGCCCGCGTCGCGCCGCGGCTGGCCGCGAACCAAGGCCACGGGCCCGACGAGCTCTCCGGCATCCACATCTCAGAGGCCATGCGGGCGTTCTTGGTTGGGCGCACCGGCCCGATGCCGGTCGTACGATCCGCCGATCGCACACGCGTCCCGCGCGGGAACTTCGTGGCGGGCGGCGACGTGTCTGTCGACGAGCAGCCGCTGCGGATCGAGCACCTCGCGCGCCCGTTCTGGATCGCCCGGGCGCCGGTCACGCACGGACAATGGCGGGATTACCTCGAGGAGCACCCGGACACGCGGACAGACGCCAACTACCTGCCCCACTGGGGGCCCGAGCGCCGCATGCCCAGCGGCTCCGAGGACGTCCCCATCTACGGCATGTGGCCCGAAGACGCCGACGGGTACGCGCTTCGGTCGGGCGCCCGGCTGCCGTCCGCCGACGAGTGGGAGAAGGCGGTGCGGGGGATCGACGGTCGCCGCTTCCCGTGGGGCGAAGCGTGGCGCGTGGGGCGAGCGTGCACGGCGGAGCTCGGCCTCGACCGCCCACTCCCGGTGCGAAGCCTCGGCGCCCAAGGCGACGCCGGTCTGTTCGACGCGTGCGGGGGCGTCTTCGAGTACACCAGCAGCGACTGGCACGGCCGCACGAACCGCGGGCGGGTGGTCATGGGCGGGGCGTTCACGCACCCGGGCCGCGTGAGCCGACCGAGCCTCCGGCTGTCGCACAAGCTGTCGGGCCGCTTGAAGGCGGGGCTTCGCCTCGCCTGGGACGTCGAGCCAGACGACCTGTAGCGCCGCGCGCCGGAGCGCCCGGCGGCGCACGCGACCCTCGCCGTCGTCGCGGGCGCGCGTTCGCGTTACCCTGGGCAAGAGCTGTTCAAAATATTTTCAACATCTCTCGGAATCAATATGGACAACTCCGTATAGATTGATAGAATGACCCCATGAAGTTGTCCGCCCTCGAAGAATACGGCTTGCGATGCTTGCTTCGTGTCTCCAAGCACGACCCGGCTGACCCGTGCCGCATCCAGGAGATCGCGGACGGCGAAGGCCTGTCGCAGGAGTACGTGGCCAAGATCATGCGCGTGCTCCGCCAGGGTGACCTCGTCGTCAGCGTGCGCGGCGCGCTCGGTGGGTACCACCTCGCCCGGCCTGCCGACACCATCACGGTGTGGGAGGCCATGCAGGTCCTCGATGGCCCGCTGTTCACCGACGAGTTCTGCATCAACCACACGGGCAACCGCACGAACTGCGTGCACAACACCGCGTGCTCCCTCCGCGTGATGTGGCGGAGCGTCGCCGGCATCGTCGAGATGGTGCTCCAACGCGTCACCCTGGCCGACCTCGCGCGAGGCGAGTTCGACTTGCAACGCCAACTTCTCATGCTCGACCCGCGACCCGTCGCGCCGAGCACAACGAACAACGAAACGAACCTGGATCAGGAGGTCTCATGAGTGCGATCGTCCGCGAACCCCCCGTCCATTCCGTCGAGTCGGCGGACCTCACGGAGCACCGTCGGATCGTCCGCTTCTTCGAGACGGAGCCGATGCTGCGTGGCATGCCGGCCACCGACCTCGAGGCGCTCGCCAACATGGTCGAAGTGCGCAAGTTCCGGCGCAAGCACATGGTGTGGCACCCTGACACGCCGTCCCGCGACGTGCTGTGGGTGCGGTCCGGCGTCGTCCGGGTCTCCCACTTCACCGAAGACGGGCGCGAGCTCTCGCTGGGCTTGCACGCGAAGCACGCCCTCCTCGGCTTGGAAGCGGCGTTCGGTGGCGGCCACCGGGGGACGACCGCGGTCGCGCACGAGGACCTCGTGCTGTTCGCGATCGACGGGCGCCAGTTCCAGCAGTTCCTGGCCGCGCACGCCACGTTCTCGACCCGGGTCGCCCACGCGCTCAACGTCCGGCTCGCCCGTGCGCAGCAGCGCATGACCGAGCTCGTCTACAAGACCGCCCACGCGCGCCTCGCGAGCTTGTTCCTCGAGTTGGCCGAGGTCTACGGCGTCCGCGACAGCCGAGGCGTCATCGTCAACTTGAAGCTCACGCACCGCGAGATGGCCACCCTCATCGGCACCACCCGCGAGACCGTCAGCTTCGCCGTGGTCGACCTGCGCCGCGACGGCATCATCGAGAATCAGGGCAAGCGCGTGGTCTTGCTCGACCAGGACGCGCTCGTTGCCCTCGCCACTGGCAAGGACCCGCGCACCGCGAACATGGCGGCGCTCGCGAGCGGCTGATTACGGCCTATTCCGCCAGCAAGCCTCGAAACGTCGACTCGGCGTCGACGTCTTCGAAGGTGAAGCCGGCGGAGAGCAGGCGCCGCGGGACCGCTCGGGTCGACGCCAGGAACAAGTCGTCGGCCAGCTCGCCGAGCGCGCCCCGCAGCGCCCATTTGGGCGCGTGGGTGAGCACCGGACGGTGCAGCGCGCGCCCGAGCGCCCGAGACCACTCCTTGTTCTGCGCAGGGTCCGGCACGGTCGCGTTGACGCCCCCCGTCAGCGCCGGCTCCGACAGGGCGAACACGTACGCGCGCGCGGCGTCGCGGAGGCTGATCCACGCGGTGTACTGCTGGCCGTCACCCAACCAACCGCCCAACCCGAACCGGAACGGCGTGAGCATCAACGGGAACGCGCCCCCGTTGGCGGCGAGCACGATCCCCTTACGCAGGACCACCCACCGCGCGCCCAACGAGCTCGCGGCGCGCTCGTGGGCGCCCTCCCACGCGACCGACAAGTCTGCGAGGAAGCCGGTACCGGGCGCGTGGTCGTCATCGACGACCTCGGCTCCGCAGTCCCCGAACCGGCCCAACCCGCCCGCCCCGACCCATACGCGCGGGGGGGTCGGCAACGACGCGAGCGCGGAGCCGAGCACGGCCGTAGCGTCGACCCGGCTCTCCCACAGCTCCTTACGGCGCGCCTTCGTCCATGGGCGGTCCGCGATCGGCGCCCCCGCGACGTTCACGATGGCGTCCAGGCCGTCGACCCGGGACTTCTCCGCGATACCCTTCCGCGGGTCCCACTGTACGGCGTCGGGGCTCTTCGGGGTCCGGCGGGTCAACACCAACACCTCGTCGCCACGGGCGCGAAGCGCCGCAGCAAGCGCGACGCCGATAAGTCCCGTTCCACCCGCAATTGCGACGCGCATGCTCGACCTTGGGCGGCGCGCGGCCGGTTCCCCAGCCGCCGCTCGCGGGCAATCGGATAAGGGTGGCCCCCCGCCCCGTCAAGCGCCCGGAGCCGCGATGCCGTTGTCCCCGAACGCCCCCCCTCAGGCCGAGGCCCCGCGCGCCGACGCGAGTCGGTCCTGGCAAACGGGCACATCGGGGTTCGAGGCTACGCTCGAGGACCCGTCGAAGAAGCAGGTCGCCGTCGACTGGGTGTTCGATCGCGTCGCGGCCCGGTACGACCTCGGCAACGACATCATGAGCGCGGGCATGCACACCGTGTGGAAGCGCCGGTTGGTGGACTACGCGCGCGTCGAGCCCCACCACCGGGTGCTCGACGTCGCGTGCGGCACCGGCGACGTCACCGCGATGCTCGCCGCCCGAGCGACCGCCGGCGAGGTCATCGGAACCGACATCAACGGGTCGATGGTCGAGGTGGCGAAGCGTAAGTTCCCGCCCGGCCCCCGCATGCGCTACGTCGTCGCCGACGCGCTCGCCCTACCGTTCGATACCGACTCGTTCGACCGGGTGATCGTGTCGTACGCCGGCCGCGGGTTCCCCGACTGGCCCGCGGTCGCCGCCGAGCTGGCCCGGGTCACGCGTCCGGGCGGCGAGGTCTGGAACCTCGACTTCGCACGGCCCCGCCCCGCCTGGTGGGACGCGACGGTGCGCGGCTGGATGTACGTGAGCGGCGCCGCGCTGGGTCTCGCGCTGAACGGCGACTCGTTGACGTATCGCTACATCCCCCAATCCATGGCTCGATACCGCGGTCAGCGTTGGTTGGAGCAGGTCTTTCGCGACGTCGGCCTGGAGGCGCGCACCATCGAGACGAGGTTCGTCCTGATGGCGTACAACCAAGGTATCAAGCCCGTTGTCTGAACCGCGACCGCCGATCATCTTCGTCGACCCGCTCCCAGGGTTCGCCGCGTCGTCGCTCGGGGCGGCGGCGCGGGCCGGCGCGATCGTGCGCGGCGGCCCCCCGGGCGCGCGCCTGCTCATGCCCGAGGATCCCGATGCCATCGGATCCGGCGACCACGTCGTGCGCGACGCGCCGACCGAGCGTGTGCGCGACGAGGCGCGGGCGGCGGGCGCGACGCTGTGGGCGCGTTGCGGTCACCCCCGCGACGTCGCCGCGGCGGCCCGGCTCGGCGTCGGCGCTTGGCTCACCGGCTACGAGCAGGGCGGCCCGGCGTCGCCCTCCACTGCCCTCGTGCTGATCCGCGCGGCGTCACGGGTTGGTGTGCCGTGGGTCGCCGTCGGGCTCGGGCGACGGGCCCGCGTCGCGTCCGCAGCGGTCGGCGCCGCGGGCGTGCTCCTCGACGCCGCCACGTGGTGCCTGCCCGACGCGCCGATCGGTGCGCGCGCTCGGGCGCGGGTGCTGGCCGCGCGCAGCGGTCGCGACACCGAGGTGATCGGGGAGCTGTGCGGTCGGCCGGTGCGGGTGCTGGCCCGGGGCAGCGTAGGCGCGCGGGCCGCGCTGCGAGACGCGGCCGAGCCCCGCGTAGGGTTCGACGCCCTGGCTGCGTCGTGGTGGACCACGGAAGACGGCGTGATCCCCGCGCCCCAAAACATAGGAGACGCCGCGCGCTTCGCCGGAATGAGCGACCTGGCCACGCGCGCCCGCGACCGCCGTCTTCTCGTTCAGCATCGCGTTGCCCCGACGCCAGCGAGGTGTGCAACGGGTACGACGACGATTGTGATGGAGCGAGCGACGACGTCGACGGGTCGT
>CAIUDO010000728.1 GCA_903897935.1 uncultured Pseudomonadota bacterium | reverse complement strand
GAGCGGCGACGTCGCCGCGGCGACCGCGGCCTCGAAAGCGATGTCGAGCGACGCGTACAAGCTGGTCGCGCAGGTGGTCAGCGGAGTCGTGCTGGTCGGGACCAAGTCCGTGGCGGCCTTGCCGAGCGACGACCTCGGCGCGGCCGCGAAGGCGACCACCCTCGGCACGCTCGACGCGCTCGACCGGTGGGGCGTGCTCGAGACCGACGAGGCGCTGCTCGGGTGGATGGTCCGCCTCGAGGCGCCCGCGTACACGTTCGACAGCGAGATCGTCGAGGGCATCGGCGCGGCGCGCGCCGCCGCGAGCGCGCAGCGGGTCGCCGCCGAGGAGGCGCTCGTTGGCGACGACCCGTCGTGGACCGCGTCGTGCATCGCATCGATCACCGACGCCGACCCCGAGGTCGCGGATCTGCTCGCCGCGATCACGAACCCGTTCCGCCTCGTATTGCTCGCCGCGGAGGCCGCGGGGGGCCCGCTCCGGGTGCTGCTGGACCAGAACACCGACACCGCGGTCGCGTTCGTCGACGCCACGCAGAAGTTCCTCGACGATCAGTTCAAGGCGGCCGGTGCGCAGCTGCCCGGTGCGATCGCCGCGCTCGACGAGGCGATGGTCGCGGTTCCCGCCGCGCAGCAAGACCTGCAAGCGCGCCTGACCCGGCTGAGCGGGCAAGCGGCGGGGGTCGCCGAGACCAGCGCAAAGCTGTCGGAGGTCGTGACGACCGGCGAGGCGGTGATCGCGGCGATCAACGACCAGGCCGACGCGTCGATGAAGCTCGTGCTGACCCCGCTCGACGCGGTGCTCAGCCTCATCCCCGCCTTCGACAAGACCGTCGACGCCGTCGTCGAGCAGACGCTCACCCCAGTCGAGGTGCTCGAGTCGGCGTTCGCGATGATCCGCTCCGGCATCGACGGGCTGGCCGGCGTCGCGAAGTCGATCGAGGCGGCGACCACCGCGGGCGGCACCGCCCAGGAGGCGCTCACCTCGGCCGCTACGCTCTTGACGTCCAGCGGGGCGACGGCCCGCCAGGTGCTGGTCGACGCCCAAGCCTCGTGCGCCGAGGGCGCGCCGGATCTCGGCGCGGTCACCGACGCCTTGGTCAGCATCGAGACCGCCGCGGCGGACGCGGCCGACTTCGTCGACATCGACGGGCTCGTGGCCGAGGTCGAAGGCAAGAAGGCCGACGTCGCCGCGTGGCGCACCGATAACGGCGTCGCCGCCGGGCTCGTCTACGACCCGTACGTCGACGAGGCCGAAGCCGCCGCGTTCGACGCCGGCTGTGACCGCCTCGACGACGCGGTGCAGGAGGCGATCCCCTACCGCGAGGGCGACGAGGAACTCCAGGTGTTGGGCGAGGCCGGCGCGTTCGCGGCGACCGCTACCGTCGGCGGGCACGGGCAGGCCGCGCTCGACGACCTGTTCGAGAAGGAAGACACGCTGGGCGCGCACGCCGAGGCGGTCGGCGCGATCAGGTGACGGTCGGCGCCTTGACGTAGACCACCTTGTCGTCGCCGGGCGCGTAGAAGTCGGCGACCCGGCACGCCACCGCGTAGCCGCACGCCTCGTAGAACGCGCGCGTCGGCGCGTAGTCGGCGCGACCCGAGGTGTCGACGAAGATCAACCTGCCCTTCGCAGCGGCGACCCGCGCTTCGACCACGGACACCAGCCTCCGCCCGATCCCGCCCCCTTGCGCGCCCGGCTTGACCGCGATCCAGTACAGATCCCAGCTTCCGACCGTACAGGGTACCGAGCCGTAGCAAGCGTACCCCACGACCCCCGACGACCCCTCGGCGACCACGAACCGGTAGTCGCTGGCCTCGCCGCGGGTGACGCCGTCGACCAGCAGCTCGACCGCGATCGCCACCTCCTCGGCCGAGAACATGCCGGTGGTCCGGACGATCTCCTCGATCGCCGGCACGTCGGAGCCACGCAGCACCTCACGCATCAACACGCCGCCCTCCTCGCCGCGCGGGCGACGAGCCCGCGCACCTCCGCGTACAGATCAAGCCCCGCGCGCTCCAGCGCCGCCGCGAACCCGGCGTCGGGCGACAAGCACGGGTTGGCGTTGACCTCGAGCACGTACAACGCGCCGTCGGCGGCGACGCGCAGGTCGACGCGCGCGTAACCGGTGACGCCCACCGCGGCGGCCGCGGCCAGCGCGACGCGCTGCGCGCGGGCCGCGAGCTCCGGCGCGACGTCGAACGAGCGCGGGGTGGCGCGCCAGGCGTCCGATCCTTCTTCCCACTTGGCGGCGTACCCGATGATGTGGGGCCGATCGGCAGGCAGATCGAACACGATCTCGGCGACCGGGAGCGCCACCAGCCCGTCCCCGCGGTCGAGCATCGAGACGTTGAGCTCGCGCCCGTGGATGTACTGCTCGACGACGACCGCCCCGCCGAGCCGCGGCGACAGCCGCTCGATCGCCGCCGGCACGTCACGCGCGTCCACGACGTTGTCGTCGTCGATGCCGATAGAAGCGTGCTCCCACCGCGACTTGACGATGAACCGCGTGCCCGCTGGAGAACGGTCCGACCAACCGTCCGGGACCGATACGCCGCGCGCCGACATGACCCGGCGCGCGAGCTCCTTGTGGGTCGACACCACCAGCGCCGCCGACGACGCCCCAGTGAACGGCACACCCAACACCTCGAGCGCCGCGACGGGCAGGTGCAGGAGCTTGCCGTCCCCGTCGACGCTCTCGACGAGGTTCACGACGACGTCGGGGCGATCGCGCAGCACGTCGTCGACCGTGCCGTCGAACGCCGCAACCCGCACGTCGTGCCCGGCCATCGCGCGGGTGATCACCGCGACCTGATCGAACACGTCTTGTTGGTCGGGCGGCGCGCCCTCGGGCACCCGGTCGTGCCAGATCAGGACCCTCACGCGCGGGCCCGACGCTCCGCCGAGCGCAGGATCCGCCCGACGAGCTCGGTGTACGACAAGCCCACCGCCGCCGAGAGAATGGGAAGATCCGAGTGTTTGGGGTGCATGCCGGGGAGCGGATTCGCTTCGAGCACGAACAGGTTGCCGTGCGCGTCGGCGCGCAGGTCGATCCGGCCGGCGTCGCGGCCCCCCAGCGCGCGCCACGCAGCGACGGCGATGGCGCCGCACCGCGCGGACCACTCGGCGTCCGCCATCGGCAACGCGCAGCGGCCCTCCCACTCTTCTTTGTTCGTGTAGGTGTACGCGAACGCCTCGGCCGACTCGAGCAGCACGATCTCCATCGTGGCGATCGCCTCCGCGGTCGGGCCCTCGCCGAGCACACCGGTCGTGAACTCGCGCCCGGGCAAGAACGGCTCGACGATCGCCGGCTGCTGAAACGTCTCGATCATCCAGGTGCATCGCTCACGCAACGACGCATGGTCGGTGACGCGCGACTGCGGGTGGATGCCCTTGGCGGTGCCCTCGGCGACCGGCTTGACGAACATCGGGAAGTCGAAGTCGATCGCGTCGAGATCGGCGAGCGTGCTGACCACGACGAACGGCGTGACCGGCACGCCGGCGTCGCGCAGCACCCGCTTGGCCACGCCTTTGTGCAGGGTGAGGCAGGCGCACAGCGGATCGGCGAACGTGTACGGGATGCCGTAGACGTCGAGCAGCGCGGGCACGGTGGCCTCGCGGCCCGAGCCGCGAAGCCCCTCGCACACGTTGAGCACGAAGTCCCACCGCTCCCCCGCGGCGAGCGCCGCGACGAGGTGGCGGACGTGGCCGATGCGGACGGGCTCGTAGCCGTTGTCGCGCACCGCCGCTTCCAGCGCGTCGATGGTGTACTCGCGGTCGAACTCGGCGGTCTCCTCGAGGCTGTAGCCGAGCGCGAGGTAGTCGGACCGCAGATCGTAGGTCATGCCGACCCGCATCAACGCGCACCCCCGACGGAGGTGCCCGCGGTGCCGCCCGGATCCGGGTACCGGAACACGTGCCCCTCGAAGTTACGCAGCAGCAGGTCATCGCCGTCGCGTCCGACCACTGAGTCAGGGAGGAGCGGGATCTTGCCGCCGCCGCCCGGAGCGTCGACCACGAACGTCGGCACCGCGTAGCCGGTGGTGTGGCCGCGCAGGCCAGCGATGATCTCGAGCCCGACCGACACCGGCGTACGCAGGTGGGCCGAACCCGAGATGGGATCGCACTGGTACAAGTAGTAGGGGCGAACGCGCATCTTGAGCAAGCCGTGCATCAGCTTCTTCATGGTCGGCACGTCGTCGTTCGTGCCGCGCAACAGGACCGTCTGGCTGCCGAGCGGCACGCCACAGTCCGCGATCCGCCCGCACGCCAGGGCGACCTCGGGCGTAAGCTCGGCCGGGTGCATGAAGTGCACGCTCATCCATGGCTTGTGGCGGCGCAGGACCTCGCACAGCCCGTCGGTGATCCGCTGCGGGAGCACCGCGGGCACCTTCGTACCGATCCGAATGAACTCGACGTGCGGGATGGCGCGCAACGCCCCCAGCAGCTCGTCGAGACGCACGTCGGACATCGTGAGCGGGTCGCCGCCGCTGATGAGCACGTCGCGGATCTCGGGGTGCGACGCGATGTATTCGAGGGCCTTCTTGTGCTGCGAGGTGCTGAAGTGCATCTCGCCCGTGTGCCCGACGAGGCGCGCGCGCGTGCAATACCGACAGTACACCGCGCAGAAGTTGCTCACCAAGAACAACACACGGTCGGGGTACCGGTGCACGAGACCCGGAACGGCGCTGTCGGCGTCTTCGCCGAGCGGGTCGTTCTCTTCGCCCGGGGACCGCACCAGCTCGCCGTCGAGGGGAACGAGGGTACGCCGCAGCGGATCGTTGGGGTCCAACGGGTTCATCAGCGTGGCGTAGTAGGGCGTGATGCCCACCGGGAGCCGGCCGCCGATGCCGTCGATCGTGGCGCGCTCGGAGCCCGAGAGCACGAAGGCGCGCTCGAGGTCGTCGCGATCACGCAGCCGGTTGCGGAGCTGCCAGCGCCAATCCGACCAGTCGGCGTCCGACACGTCGCCGTAGAGGCGACGCCGAGCTTCGGCTGGATCGAAGCCGACAGCAGATGGAGGAGGAGGCTCCTGGGGGTCAAGGTCGGGGGCGGACTCCGCCACCGCGATGTCGTTCATGCACCGCTCCTTTCGTGCGAACCGCACGACTCGAACCACGCTGTCGCTCAGCGCCGGCACCCGCCGGAGCGCCAAGCACGAAAAAAGAGTAACGCCACGGTGGCGCGCCGCCGAGCCTCGACAGCCCTGGCGCGCCATCGTGAATCACCTTGGCAGCCCCATTTCGACGGCGCGCGCGTCCGCGCAAGGCCGATCCCACGCGTCACCATGATGCCTCGCGGTTCACGTATCCGTAGTTACACAAACCGCCAAGGCGTTACGATTCCACGTCTTCGTACCGGATTTATCCGAACTACCTCGGAGGCTGGCGGCGGAAGGCCGGGGCCGAGGCGATCGCCGTCATTCGCGCCCCCAGGTTGGCCCGAAGCGAACCGACGCCATATGACCCACGCGCTGGTGCGAGCCTTGAACGGCGAACACGGACCGGTGCTCCGGTCGCCGTCGGCAGCCCCAACCCCCTGGTAGGCCAACCTGGCCCACCGAGACGCAGGCCCTCCCGGTCTGCACACGTACGCTGCGCGCGCGGTACGAGCGCGCGTGGCGGCAAAGGACGAGTAGAAATGGCGAACAAGCTCTTTGTCGGTGGCCTTTCCTGGAACACCAACGACGACACCCTCCGGCGCGCGTTCGAGGGGCACGGCGTGGTCACCGAGGCAAAGGTCATCACGGACCGCGAGACCGGCCGCTCACGCGGGTTCGGGTTCGTGACGATGCAGGACCCGAAGGCGATCGCGCCCGCGATCACCGCGATGGACGGCACCACGCTCGACGGGCGCTCGATCCGAGTGAACGAAGCGCAGGAGCGCACGAGCGCCCCCCGCCGCGACGACGGCGGCGGTCGCGGTCGCTGGTAGTCCCGGGCCCGTGAGGGACGCCGGGCGGCTCAGTCGCGCCCATGCACGAGCGCGATCCCGCCCGAGT
>CAIUDO010000727.1 GCA_903897935.1 uncultured Pseudomonadota bacterium | reverse complement strand
GTCATCGTCGTCCGGGTACGCGCACACCTCCGAAGCGCCGGGGTTGACCCGGGCCAGCGCGTCGTCGCAGTCGCCGCCGACCGCGGCGTACGACGGTGGCGCCACGCACCGCAGCGCCGTAGACGCGTCCAGCCCGTACCCGTCGCCGTCCAAATCGAGGTGCCAGGTGCTCTTGGTGCCGTCGTCCGTCGACGCGTCGGCGTCGTCGGCCAGCCCGTCGCAGTCTTCGTCCCCACCGCCGCACACCTCGGGGGCACCGGGGTTCACGTCGGTGCGGGCGTCGTCACAATCGGCGCTCGAGGCCGACGCGCCCGCAGGCAGCGCGCAGGCCACGACAGGCGCGCCCGCCGCGCCGTACCCGTCGGCGTCGGCATCGAGGTACCAGGTGGTCCCGTCGGCCAGGTCGACGCTCTCGTCGGCGTCGTCCACCAACGCGTCACAGTCGTCGTCGATCGTGTTGCAGACCTCGACCGCGCCCGGGCGCACCTCAGCCGACCCGTCGTCGCAGTCGTTGGTGTCCGCCACCTGACCGGCCCCAGGCGCGCACGACGCGAACGGGGCGCTGGCGTCGCCGAACCCGTCTCCGTCGACGTCGGCGTACCAATCGGCGAACGACGTCGGGTCGACCGACGGGTCCTCGTCGTCGACGAGGCCGTCGCAGTCCTCGTCGGCGGAGCCACACCGCTCGGTGCCGCCGGGGAACACGTCGTCATCGAGGTCATCGCAGTCCGTGCCCTCCGCGACGAAGCGCGCGGGTGGAGCGCACGCCGCGACCGTGGCGGACGCGGTGCCGAAGCCGTCTTCGTCGGCGTCGAAGTACCAGACGATCGCGTCGACGAGGCCGCCGTCCATCTCGTTGGCGAGGCCGTTGCAGTCATCATCGTAGCCGGTCGCGCACGTCTCGTCGGCGTCCGGCGAGACGCTCGCGAGGGCGTCGTCACAGTCTCCCGCGTCGACCGCGTACCCAGCCGGCAACGCGCACGCTTCGAAGGTCGCGCCCGCGACGCCCCAACCGTCGGCGTCGGCGTCGGCGTAGAACGTCGCGAGCTCGGTAGCGTCGATCGTTGGGTCGTCCAGGTCGACGAGGCCGTCGCAGTCGTCGTCGAGCCCGCCGCAGACCTCGACCGCGCTCGGGTTCACCTCGGCACGCCGGTCGTCGCAGTCCGTCGCGTCACCGACGTGGTTCACCGGCGCGGCGCACGCCTGCGCGAACTCCGCCGGGTTGCCGAACCCGTCGTGGTCGATGTCGGCGTACCAAGTGCGGGTCGACGCAACGTCCAACGACCCGTCGACGTCGTCGCTCGCTCCATCACAATCGTCGTCGTACCCGTTGCACACCTCGCTGGCGTCGGGGTGCACCGCCACCGAGCCGTCGTCGCAGTCGGCGTCGTTGCCGACGAGCCCGCCGCCGAGCGCGCACGCGACGCCTTCTGGCCCAGCGCCGAACCCGTCTCCATCCGCGTCGACCCACGCCGCTACGCCGTCGCTGACGCTGGGGTCGGCATCACCCAGCAAACCGTCACAGTCGTCGTCGGCGGGGGTCGCGCAGCGCTCGAGCGCGTCTGGGCGCACGTCGCCAACGGCGTCGTCACAGTCTTCCGCGTTGCCGACCGCGCCGGCGGGCACCAAACACGCTGCGACCGGCGCCCCCACGTCGCCGTAGCCGTCACGGTCGGCGTCCGTGTACCAGGTGGCGGCAGTCGCGAGGTCGAGCGTCGGATCGGCGTCGTCGACGAGGCCGTCGCAGTCTTCGTCGCCGGGGCCCACACAGGACTCGACGGCGCCCGGGTTGACGCTCGCGTCGGTGTCGAGGCAGTCCCCGCCCACTTCTGCTTGACCGGCGCCGACCTCGCACGCGAGGGAAGCCGCGGTCGCGGCGTTGCCGTAGCCATCGCCGTCCGCGTCAGGCCAGACCGACCGCGCGCCCTCGGCCTCCAACGATGGATCTTCGCTGTCGGCGAGCCCGTCGCAGTCGTCGTCGACCGCATCGTTGCAGATCTCGGGCTGACCGGGGTGGACGTCAGGGGCGGCGTCGTCGCAGTCATCATCGGTCTGGGCGAGCCCCGCGGCCGCTTCGCACGCCAACACCACCGGCCCCGCGCCGTAGCCATCGTCGTCGCCGTCGACGAAGTACGGGTTGCCTTCGGCGAGGTTGGGATCCGCGTCGTCGATGAGGCCGTCACAGTCGTCGTCGACGCCGTTGCAGCGCTCGACCGCGTCGGGCGCGATCTCCGGCGCGTCATCATCGCAGTCGGTCCCGTCCGCGACGTAGCCGTTCGGGACCGAGCACGACTCCAACGACAGGGTCGGATCCCCCCATCCGTCGCCGTCCGCGTCCGGGTGGAACACCTCGGCGTCGACCCCGGCGTCGTCGACGGCGCCGTCGCAGTCGTTGTCGAGGCCATCACCGCACAGCTCATCCGCCGAGGGGTTCACTGCGGGGTTTGTATCATCACAATCGAGCCCACCGGCTTCGATCGGGGGCTCTCCGTCGCCATCGGCGTCCTTCGGCGCGCAGGACGAGAGAAAACCAAGGACTACCCAAAGGAGTATGACCACGCCGCGAACACTTGCCACAGGGCCTCCCACCACCGAACCGTACCGCAACGCCACCGTCGGTCTGGCTTTCGTGAGGCTATCGCACCGCCCATGCCGGTACCCGGAAATCCAGGCGGGTCAGTCGCGGCGGCGCGAGCCCGTCAGTGGCGCAACGACACCAGCGCCACCGCCCCGGCCCCCGTCGCGATCATCCCAGCCGCCACCACGCTCTCACCCATCGCCACGCCCACTGACGCCCGACGGTAACCGGCGGCCGCCGATTCCCACGCCTCCTCCGTCTCCGCTGCACCCGCCGCAGAAACCCACGCACCGCCGCTCGCCAACGACGCCGCCGTCAACGCGCCCCCCAGCGCGCTCACCGTCAGGCCGCCCAGCGTCAGACCGACCCACCCCCCACGCTTTGGACCCCGCGTCGGCGCGCCCTCCACGTCCGACACCCGATGCGCGTACCGCGACCACACCACCTCTCCGCGCTCCGTGTACAGCTGCGCTACGAACGCCCGATCCTCCGCCACCGCCCCCAACGGCGCACCGTCAATCACCCACACCAGCTCACGCTCCGGCAGAGGCGCCAGCGCCCCGCGCGCGCCCGCCGTCGACGTCCACGTCGACATCAGCTCAGACCCAGGCGGCGCCAACGCCGGCGGCGGGCTCCACCCAGGCTCGTGCAGCCGCGCCGCTCGAAAGCTCCGCGTCGCCAAACCCACCTCGCCCGCCGTCGCCGACACGATCGCCATCCCACGGTGGATCACCGCCGACTCGTGCGCGTCCGGACCGCGCTCCATACAGACGATCAACCTCGATAGCTCCGCGCCGTGCGCCGATACGCCCGCCGCGTCCCCCTGCGACCGTGACGTCGCTACCGCCTCCGCAGACGCCACCGCAAGGCTCGTCGAACGCTCCGGGCACGTGCCCGCCCACGCCGCCCACGCCACCAACAGTACCATCATGACGCACAGCTCGGCGAAGAACCATCACAGTCCTGGTCCACGCCGTCCCCGCACACCTCCTCCGCCACCGGCGACACCGCCGCGTCCCCGTCGTCGCAGTCGCCGCCTACCCCCACGTACGACGGACCCGGCGACGCGCACGCCGCCACCGACGTCTCACCGCCGAACCCATCGCCGTCGCCGTCCAACCACCACGTCTGCAACGTGTACCCCTCGTCCACCACCCCGTCGCAGTCGTTGTCCAGCGCGTCGCACGCCTCCGACGCGTCCGGGCTCACCAACGGCGTCTCGTCGTCGCAGTCCGTCGACTCCGACGACCACCCAGCACCAGGGCTCGAGCACGACTCCGTCGACTCCAGCTCGCCGCCGTACCCGTCACCGTCTTCGTCACGCCACCACGTCTCCAACGTCAGCCCCTCGTCGACGCTCAGGTCGCAGTCCTCGTCCCGACCGTCGCACGTCTCCGACGACCCAGGGTGCACGTCCCCAGCGCTGTCGTCGCAGTCGTCCCCTAGCCGAGATGGCCCGTCACACGCCGTGTATGCGCTCCCGGCGGCGCCGTGCCCGTCCCCGTCGGCGTCGTCGTACCACTCAAGCTGATCCACCGCGTCTTCGTCCACCTCGCCGTCGCAGTCGTCGTCTTCGCCGTTGCACCGCTCGTCGGCGCCCGGGAAGACCGCCGCGTCCGCGTCGTCGCAGTCCCCCGACCGCAGCGTGTGACCGTCGTGGTCCGCGTCCGGATCGAACTCCGGCAGCGGCGCCAGGCAACCAACCAGCAGCACCAGCGGCAGCCAACGCACGCTACAGCCCCAACGCCAGGATCAACGACGCTTGACCACGATCGGTGCCGCCCCCGTCGTGCGCGGGCGCCCCCACCAACAGGTCCGGGTACCCATCCCCGTTCACGTCACCGGGCGCACCCAACGACCTGCCCAGCCCGTCACCGCTCGACGCGCCCATGATCGTCACGTCCTCCGTCCCCACGAAGTTCGGCCCGAGGATCGGGCCATAGAACAGCACGACGGATCCCGCGCCGATCCCCGGCACGCCGACCATCAGGTCCGCAGAGCCGTCTTGGTTGACGTCGCCCGGCACCGAAACGGACGTACCGACCGCGGCGCCCGGCGCGCTTCCGACGATTGAACCAGCGCCCGTGCTCAGCGCCACGCTCGCTGGGGACGCCGTTCCGTACATCACCGTCGCGCCGCCGACTCCGCTGATGCGGCTCGGCGCTCCGACGACCAGGTCGGAGTAGCCGTCGTCGTCGAGATCACCGCCCGCGACCGACGTGCCCGCCTCTTCGGCGGAAGCTCCCACATACCGGGCGTCCCACGCCCCGAACCCGCCGTCGAGCACCAGGTACACCGCCCCGTCCCCGCTCCCTTGCCCAGGCGCGCCGATCAGCATGTCACCGACCCCGCTCCCGTCTACGTCCCCTACCGCCGCCACCGACCACCCGAACAGCGCCCCCGACGACTCGCCGATCAAGCTCGCCGTCGCGTCCGCGGTGCCGGTGCATCCGATGCAGTCCGACAGCGGGTCCGCGTACAGGTACACCGTGCCGGTTGTGCCCGCGAACGATGCCGGCGCGCCCACAACCAGGTCTGCCGCCGACCCTCCGCTCACGTCGCCTACCGCCACCGACGTCCCGAACTCCGCCAGCAGCGCGCCCGTGAGCGTCACGTCGTCTACGGATGCGACGCCCGACGTCCCGGAGCCGATCGGCCCGCCGATCAGGTACACCCGTCCCGACAAGCCAGACTCCAACGGCGCCGCCAACGCCAGGTCCACCTGCCCGTCGCCGTCCAGGTCACCCGCCGCCACCGCCGCGCCGAGCTGCGACGACGCGTTGCCCGTCAACAACCAGTCGAACCCGCTCGAAAGCGTCGTCGCACCGCTCGGCGCGTCGCCCACGCCCACCACGTACACCG
>CAIUDO010000726.1 GCA_903897935.1 uncultured Pseudomonadota bacterium | reverse complement strand
GAGAGCGTCAAGGAAAACGACGTCGTCACCGGCTTCGTCACCCGCAAGATCAAGGGCGGCCTGCTCGTCGACATCTCCGGCGTCAACGTCTTCCTGCCGGCCAGCCAGGTCGACATCCGCCGCCCAGCCGACATCGGCGACTACTGCGGCCGCGCGATCCAGTGCCTGGTGCTCAAGATCGACGAGGCCCGCCGCAACATCGTGGTCTCCCGCCGGGCGCTGATCGAGCAGGAGCGGGCCGAGCGGAAGAAGCAGTTGATGGAGACGCTCGAGGTGGGCCAGGTCCGCCGGGGCGTGGTCAAGAACATCGCCGACTTCGGCGCGTTCGTGGATCTCGGCGGCATCGACGGTTTGCTGCACATCACCGACATGTCGTACGGGCGCCTCACGCACCCGTCCGAGGTGTTCGAGGTCGGCCAGTCGGTCGAGGTCAAGGTGCTTCGGTTCGACGCCGACAGCCAGCGCGTCTCCCTCGGGTACAAGCAGATCCGCCCCGATCCGTGGGAAGAGGCGGCGTACAAGTACCCGGTCGGCGCCATCGTGCGCGGCAAGGTCGTGTCGATCCCCGAGTACGGCGCGTTCATCGAGCTCGAAGACGGCATCGAGGGCTTGGTGCACATCTCCGAGATGACTTGGAACAAGCGCGTCAAGCACGCGTCCAAGCTCGTCGAGGTCGGCCAGGTCATCGAGGCGAAGGTGCTCGGCGTCGACGTCGAGAACAAGCGCATCAGCCTCGGCATGAAGCAGCTCGAAGCGAACCCGTGGGACGTGGTCGAGCAGCAGTACCCGGTCGGCTCGATCGTGCGCGGCACCGTGCGCAACGTGACCGACTTCGGCATCTTCGTCGGCATCGACGAGGGCATCGACGGTCTGGTGCACATCAGCGACCTGTCGTGGAGCCAGCGGGTCCGTCACCCGTCCGAGCGCTTCAAGCGCGGGGACGAGGTCGAGGCCCGCGTGCTGTCGATCGACAAGGACAGCGAGCGCTTCTCGCTCGGCATCAAGCAGCTCTCCGATGACCCGTGGTACACCGTGCACAGCCGGTTCTTCCTCGGTCAGGTCATGGAGGGCCCGGTCGTGCACCGCGCCGACTTCGGCTGCTTCGTCGAGATCGAAGAGGGCGTCGAGGGCTTGGTGCACGTCAGCGAGCTCGTGCACGAGGGCGCGGACTGGGGCGAGCACTACCCGATCGGCGAGAAGATCAAGGCCGAGGTGATCCACATCTCCTCGCACGACCGGAAGATCTCGTTGTCCGAGAAGGGCGCCTCCGACCGGCCGGCGTCGACCCCCGAGGCCCGCCCCGCGGCGCGCCCGAGCGGCGACGCCAGCTCGCGGTTCGGCGACGTGTTCGGCCAGCTCGCGGGTCGGTTCCGGGACGAGTAGTCGCCGCGGCGCGCGCCGCGCCCTGACCCCACGGTGAGGTCAGCGGTCGCGGCGCCGTGTCGGCGTCGCCCGTCCGAGGTAGGTTCCTGCGCGTGCGCCCGAGACCGGGCGCCGCAGCGCGGCGCCGCGAGCCGGGTGCGCGCGTCAGGTCGTCGGAGGTCCCGTGGTTCGCGTCATCGTCGTGCTGTTGAGCCTCGGCTTGGTCGCCCTCGTCGGGTGGACCTTGTGGATCCAGAACAGCGCGCGGACGGCGGTGTTGTCGTTCGATGCAGGATTCGCGGCGTGGCAGCTCGCGCAGCCGCAGCCGGTGTTGTTGCTGATGATCGTCGCGGCCGCGATCGGGTTGTTGGTCGGGCTGGTCGTCGGCTGGTGGTTGGCGCGCCCGAAGGCGTCCGTCTCGGTCGACGCGCCGTTTGGTGACGGCCGCGCTTGGTGATGCCCGGCGGGACGGCCCGTGGACTGGAGCGAGAGGAGGGGAGCATGGATCGCGCCACCGCCGGGCGGAGCGTGGCCGCGAGGGTGCTCGTCGCGGTCGAAGCAGGTGAGCACGCGGACGTCGCGCTCGAGCACGCGACCCGCGGGCAGCCGGTCGAGGTTCGGAGGGCGGCGTGGGCGATGGCGCTCGGCGTGTTGCGGGAGCGCGCGCGGGTCGACGCGGCGCTGTCGATGGTGCTGGACCGGCCGCAAAGTGAGCTGCAACCTGAGGTGTTGGCTGCGATGCGTCTCGGCGCGTGGGAGCGGCTGATCGCCGGCACGCCGGACCACGCGGCGGTGGATCAAGCGGTCGAGGTCGTGCGCGCGCTCGGGGTCGGGCGCGCGTCCGGCTTCGTCAACGCGGTGGTGCGTCGGGCGCACTTGCCGGAGCAGCTCGATCGCGCGACGCAGCTCGGGCAGCCCGAGTGGCTCGCGTCCCGATGGGACGATCGGTACGGCCCGGCGGCGACCGAGGCGTGGTGTGCGCGCGGCGCGTCACCTCCGCCGGTGTTCCTCGTCGCGAAGGACGACGCCGCGGTCGACGAGCTGCGCGCCGCGCTCCCGGAGGCCAACCTCGTCGACGGGGTGGACCGGCTGCTCGTCATCGCGAAGGCGCCCGGCGCAATCCCGGATGTCCCAGGGTTTCGAGAGGGGCGGTTCTGGGTGCAGGACCTCGGGTCGGTGCGGATCGCTGACCTCATCATCGGGGCAGGGGTGCGCACCGTGCTCGACGCGTGCGCCGCTCCCGGTGGCAAGACCCTCCGACTGGCGGCCCACGGCCTGCAAGTGCACGCCGTCGATCGCGGAGGGCCTCGTCAGGACCGACTCTTTCACGCGGTGCGCCGCGTGGGGTTCGCCGACTCGGTGTCGATCGCGTCTCATGACTGGCGCACCGGGCCGCTGCCTGCGTTGCCGTGGTTCGACGCGGTGCTGGTCGACGCGCCGTGTAGCGGCCTCGGCACGTGGCGTCGCCGCCCGGACGTGCGGTGGCGCCGCACCCCGGAAGACCTCGCCGAGGTCGCCGTGCTGCAGCTGCAGATCCTCCGCGCCGCCGCCACGCACGTGCGGCCCGGCGGCGTGCTCGTGTACGCCGTCTGTAGCCCGGAGCCCGAAGAAGGCGAGGGGGTCGTCGAGGCGTTCCTCGGCGAACACAGGTCGTTCTCGGCGGACGCGGTCTTGCACACGGCGCCGTGTGTCGACGGTGAGGACGCCTTCCACGCGGTTCGCTTGTATCGAGGGGCGGATTGACATGAGCACGCCGATGTTCGACCAGTACCTGGAGCTCAAGGCGGCGCACCCCGACGCCATCTTGTTCTTCCGGATGGGCGACTTCTACGAGATGTTCTACGAGGACGCCCGCGTCGCGGCGGACGTGCTGGACCTCACGCTCACCGCCCGCAACAAGCACAAGGACCCGATCCCGATGGCCGGGGTCCCGCACCACGCGGCGACCGGCTACATCCAGAAGCTCGTCGAGCACGGTCACAAGGTCGCGATCGCCGAGCAGGTCGAAGATCCAGCGCTCGCGAAGGGCCTCGTGCGGCGCGAAGTCGTGCGCGTGGTCACGCCGGGAGTGGTGCTCGCCGCCGACGCGCTCGAGGCCCGTCGCGCGAACTATCTGGTCGCGTGCGCGCCGAGCGCCGACAAGTCGGGACGGGCCGCGTACGCGCTCGCGTTCCTCGACGCGTCGACCGGGGACCTGCGCACGACGATCACCGCCGACGTCGAGGCCGCGTCAGCCGAGATCGCGCGCCTCGAGCCGCGCGAGGGCCTGCTGCACCCCGACCTCCAGGATCCCGCCCGCGCCGAGCTGATCCACACCCTCAAGCGCATCGGCGCCGTCACGAGCGCGCTCGACGCGGACGCGTGGACCCTGCGCGAGGCGCGCCGCGCGCTGACGGAGGCCACCGGGGTCGAGGATCCCACCGCGTTCGGCGTCGCGCCGGACGGCGCTGAGGTCGTGTGCGCCGGGGTGGCGATCCGCTACGCGCGTGAGGCGGCGGGCGGGGCGTTGGGCCACGTCTCCGCGTTGGTGCCGTACCGAACGGCCGGCTCGATGGTGCTCGACGAGATGACGATCCGGAACCTCGAGCTGTTCCGGACGTTGTTGGCCGGTAAGCGTAAGGGCAGCTTGTTGTGGCTGCTCGACGAGACCCGCACCGCGATGGGGGCGCGGCTGCTCCGCGAGTGGTTGTGCTACCCGCTCCTGGACCCCGCCGCGATCCGGGATCGTCAGAGCGCGGTCGGCTGGTTCGTCGAGGCGTCGGACCAGCGCGCCGCGGTCGCCCAGCTGCTCCGCGAGGTCGGCGACGTCGAGCGCATCTGCGGGCGCGTCGCGACCGGGTCGGCCAGCCCGCGCGACCTCGCGTCGCTGCGCAGCAGCCTCGTGGCGTTGCCGAAGCTGATCGAAATGGTGGCGGATCCGGCGGTCGCGCGCCTCGCCCCCGATGATCCGTGCGCGGACGTCGCCGGCGACTTGTGCCACTGGCTCGCCGACGAGCCCCCGCTTCAGGTCGGCGACGGCGGGGTGATCCGTCGCGGCGCCGATCCCGAGCTCGACGCGCTCGAGCGCGTCTCGGTCGACGCCGCCTCGGCGATGGTCCAGCTCGAGGAGCGGGAGCGGAAGGCCACGGGCATCAACTCGCTGAAGGTCCGTACCAACGACCAGATCGGCTACTTCATCGAGATCACGAAGGCGAACCTGCACCGGGTGCCGTCCCGGTACATCCGAAAGCAAGCGATGTCGAACGGGGAGCGGTTCATCACGCCGGAGCTCAAGGAGCTCGAGGAGCACGTGCTCGGCGCCGAGGGGAAGCGGAAGGCGCTGGAGTCGGAGCGGTTCTTTGCGCTGCGTGAGCGGGTCGCGGGGCAAGCTGCGCGGCTGATCCGGGTCGCCCGCGCGGTCGCCGCGCTCGACGTGCTGGTCGCGCTCGCGGTGGTGGCGTCGGAGCGGCGCTGGGTGCGGCCCGACCTCGACGATCGCCCGGTGCTCGACGTGCGCGGGGGGCGGCACCCGGTCGTCGAGGCGCTGTTGGACGAAGAGCGCTTCGTGCCGAACGACCTCCTGCTGCACCCGGAGGCTGCCCGGTTCGTGATCCTCACCGGCCCGAACATGGCAGGAAAGTCTACGATCATGCGGCAGATGGCCGTGATCGTGGTGCTCGCGCACGTCGGCTCGTTCGTTCCGGCCGACAGCGCGACGGTCGGCTTGTGCGACCGGGTGTTCACGCGCGTCGGCGCCAGCGACGACCTCACGCGCGGCGCGTCCACGTTTATGGTGGAGATGTCCGAGACGGCCTCGATCCTGCGCGGGGCTACCGATCGTTCGCTGGTGCTGCTCGACGAGATCGGGCGCGGGACCGCCACCTACGACGGGCTGTCGATCGCGTGGGCCGTCGCGGAGGACCTCGTCGATCGGGTGCGTTGTCGCGGCATCTTCGCCACGCACTACCACGAGATGTGCGATCTCGCCGACACCCGACCCGGCGTCGCGAACCTGTCCATCGCGGTCAAGGAGTGGGGCGACACGATCTTGTTCTTGCGGAAGCTGAAGGCGGGGGGAGCGAGCCGGTCGTATGGCATCCAATGCGCGCGTATCGCCGGGGTGCCGCGCTCGGTGCTCGATCGTGCGCGCGAGCTGCTCACGCGGTTCGAGAAGCACGCCCCGCGTGGGGCCCGCGACCAGCTCTCGTTGTTCGGTGGGTTCGACGTCACCGCGGCCGCACCGGACCCGGAGCCGGCGCCCGACGCGCTGCGGGTGGCCCTCGCCGCGCTCGATCCCGACTCGATGGCGCCGCGCGACGCGCTCGCGGCCCTGTACCGCTTGCGGTCCCTGCTCGATGAATGAGGCGATTGAGTCGTTCCTCGCGTACTTGTCGGTGGAGCGTCGCAGCTCGGTGCACACCCGCGCGGCGTACGGGGCCGATCTCCGGCGGTTCGCGGCGTGGCTCACCGAGCGGGGCGTCGTCGACGTAGGCGCGGTGACGCGCGCCGATCTCGCGGATCACCTCGTCGCGCTCGACAAGGGCGGGCTCGGCTTGCGGTCGATCAGCCGCGCGCGCACGTCGATCCGGCAGTTCTTCAAGTTCTTGGTCAAAGACGGCGTGCTGGAAGGCGATCCGACGCACCGCGTCGACGCGCCGCGGTTCGGGGCCCCGCTGCCGGTCGTGCTGGGCGCGCGCGGGGTCGAGGCGCTGCTGCGCGCCCCGGACGTCACGACGCCGCTGGGGGCGCGCGATCAGGCCATGCTGGAGGTGCTGTACGCGAGCGGCCTGCGGGTGAGCGAGCTCGTCGGGCTGCGGCGCGACCAGATCGACCTCCGGAACGGCTTGGTGCGCGTGCGCGGCAAGGGGGACAAGGAGCGCCTGGTCCCGGTTGGTGATGTAGCGATAAACGCGGTCGTTCGGTATTTACGGGACGGTCGACCGGTCCTGGATCCGCAGGGTAGGGGGGTCGGCCTGTTCGTCGCCCGCCACGGCGCCCCGATGACGCGGCAAGGGTTCTGGCTGCGCGTCCGGCGGTGGGCGCTGGTCGCGGGCCTGCCCGGCAAGGTGTCGCCGCACGTGCTCCGCCACTCGTTCGCGACGCACCTGCTCGAGCACGGCGCCGACCTGCGGGCGGTGCAGGCGATGCTCGGCCACGCCGACATCTCGACGACCCAGATCTACACCCACGTCACCCGCGAGCGACTTCGGCGGATGCATGCGAGCTTTCACCCGCGTGGCGACGACTACGCGCCGGCCGGGGACGGCGAGGGCGGCCCCGAATAAGGGTGGTGCACCGGAGAGGTTCATGACCGACGAAGCGCACCTTGTGGCCATCGAGTCGTTGCGGCGAACCCGAAACGCGGTGATCCTGGCGCACTATTATCAGGACGGCCCGATTCAGGACCTCGCCGACTTCATCGGCGACTCGCTGCAGCTCGCGCGCTACGCGCAGCGCACGTCCGCTGACGTCATCGTGTTCTGCGGCGTGCACTTCATGGCTGAGACGGCGAAGATCCTCAACCCGGACCGCATCGTCGTCGTGCCGGACCTCGACGCGGGGTGCTCGCTCGCCGACTCGTGCCCGGCGGACCGCCTGGCGGCGTTCCGCGCGAGCCACCCCGACCACGTCGTGGTGTCGTACATCAACTGCACTGCGGCCACCAAGGCCCAGTCGGACATCATCTGCACGAGCGCGAACGCGGTCGACGTCGTGCGGAGCGTGCCGGCGGACCGCCCGATCTTGTTCGCGCCGGACCGCAACCTGGGCGCGTGGCTGAACAAGGTCACGGGGCGCGGGATGGATCTGTGGCCCGGCACCTGCATCGTGCACGAGACGTTCTCGGAGCGCAGCTTGATCGAGCTCAAAGCGGCGCACCCCGACGCGGAGGTGCTCGCGCACCCGGAGTGTGAGCCCGCGATCCTGGCGTTGGCCGACACGATCGGGTCGACGTCGGCGCTGCTCACCCGCGCCACCACGTCGCCGGCCCGGCGGTTCATCGTCGCGACGGAGCCGGGGATCATCCACCAGATGGTCAAGGCTCGGCCCGACGCTGAGTACCTGCCGGTGCCCGGTCTGGACAGCTCGTGTGCGTGTAACGAGTGCCCGTACATGCGCCTGAACACGCTCGAGAAGATCCACCACGCGCTGCGTGACCTCGAGCCACGCATCGAGATGCCCGAGGAGCTCCGGCTCGCCGCGAAGGTGCCGCTCGACCGGATGTTGGCGCTATAGAACCCTGCCTGCGCCTGCGAACGGGTCCGGTCTCGTCGAAGCGGACCACGGGAACCTGATGGCCAACTCCTACTCCAACTGGCCCGTCCGCGACGGCGAGCACTTCACCCTCGCCAACAGGAACACCGACCACCTCATCCTCTCGTGGCACGCCACGGCGAGCGATCTGGCGACCACGCCCATCGAGCAGCGACTCGCGGCGTGGCTCGGCGAGCGTTCCCAGGCCCGAGGCGTGCTGGGATGCGTGGGATTCGGCATCGAGGACATCCACTGGAGATCATCCGGCTGGCAAGCCCAGCGCGACTTCCTTGTTCGCACCGTCACCCGGCTCGAACGGCGGAATTCCTCCTGGCCGTCCGCGTTCACGCGCTATCGGCTGCCGACCGAGACGATGGAGCCCACCATCATCAGGGTGTCCAGGCAGCTCCAGGCGTGGTTGCTGAGCTGGGACGACGCCAAACTCGAGAGATCGCGAAGCGCGATGGGGCTAGCAGCAGGTGTCTCGTGGTGCCTTTCGCGGCCCCACCCGCAGGTGTGGGACGGGCTGGCCTGGGACGACATTCCTATCGGGCTTTGCCCAGAGCACGGCATGTGGTGCCCCACACCGGAGGGCCTCGTCCCCGAGTGTGTGTTCTGCGACGAGACACCCCGTGGATCCGCGTGAAAGGCGGCGTAGGCGAACGCTGGTAGGCGTTCAAGAAGCGCGCTCGCGCGCTCAGCACCCGCAGGGGCGCGAGCGGCCCTCGAACCCGACGGGCCGGCGGCGCGCGTCGACCTCGACGGCGCAACAGCGGAGCAGGCGCGCCCACAGCAGCGCGCGGCCGCGCTGGACGCGTGACTTGACGGCGGACACCGAGACCCCGAGCGCCCCGGCGGCCTCACGCATGGTTCGCCCTTCGATCTCCGTCTGCCGCAGCGCGTCGCCGTACCGCGGCGGCAGCGCGTCGATCGCACCGGCCAGCCACGTCGCGAGCCCGGTGAGGGCGTCGTCAGGGCTCGCGTCGTCGTCGGACCAGCACGAGGCCTGGCTACACCGCCTCGGCAACCTCGTCCTGCTCTCGCGCAGGCGCAACGCCTCCTCCGGCAATAAGCCCTTCCCCGAGAAGAAGTCGAGGTACTTCCTGCGCAAGGGAACCTCGCCCTTTCCGCTCACCAGTCAGGTGCTTGCCGAGCCCACCTGGACTGCGGAGACCGTGGAGCGCCGCCACGCCGCCCTCACGGACCTCCTGCTCGCCCGCTGGGGCGCCTGATGGCCCCGGCGTCGTGGTGATCGACGGCGCCTGGCTCGCCACCTGCGGCTTCCCCCACGGTCTGCATGGTCCTACGCAGACCGCTCCGCGGCTGAGCTTGTAGGCATTGGAAATCCTTCCTCACGTACGGCGCGGTTGTTGGCCAGCGACTCCGCCTTTCTCGGGCGTGTTTCGCGCAGCACACCCGTTCGGGGCCGCTCCATCCGACATCGAGGCGGTGCGCGGCCGCGTGGACTGGCTGCGCCACCGCGTGTCCACGCGCGGCTGACGCCTCGGGCGCACGCAGCGCGGTGGCCGATCAGCCAAGCACGGAGGCGTGTGCCGCGGACCCCACGATACGACGTCAGGCAGCAGCGGGGATCGAGGGCGTCAACGAGCCAGGGCACCCAGCAGCCTTGTAGGCGGCGGGCGTTAGCTCGCTCGCGGCCATCCCGAACCTGCGGCGGTGCGTCCCGCGGCGCTCGAACATCCAGGTGAGGTAGGCCTGAACGTCCAGCTTCAACTTCTGCGCCGTCCGTACGACACCGAGGAGCGTCGCCCAGCGGTGCGCGCCCTCCTCGCTGCCTGCGAACAACGACGCGTAGCGGAGCTTGGCGTGCCGCTGGAACTCGCGCTCGGCTTCGTTGTTGTCGATGGGCAGGTTGGGGTCGCCGACGTAGCGGGTCAGTCCGCGCCAGTGGTTCAGGTAGTACCTGGCGGCTTTTCGCACCGGGTCGCTCGGCGGGAGGTCTCCCTGGGCGACGCGACGAAGCCAGATTCGGAACCTCGCCAGCACCGGGCGGCACCGGTGGCGCCGGTACGCCTGCTTCGTCACGCCGGCCAGGCCGAGGTCGCGAACTCTGTCCTCGATGGCGTACAACTCGCCGAGGAACCTGAGCCCCTCCTTCGCCAGGATCGGCTGGACCTTTTCGGCCTCCTCGAGCTTGCGGAACATGTGCGCGTTGCAGTGGGAAAACGTCGCGGCGGGCGCACCGGACTTGTTCCTGCTCTCGGCGTCGGTCATCAGCACGGCGGCGATCGTCGACAGCCGGTCTCGCAGCGCGTCGGCGTGCTTGGTCATGTCGAACTGGAAGACCGTGAGGTAGTCCCGGGCGAACACCTCGAGGTAGCCATCCCAGGCCTTGTCCTGCCCGCGCATGAGAACCTTGAGGCCCGTGCCGTCGAAGCAGATGTATTTGCCGGCCTTCAACTGCTTCAGGTGCTCGCCGTCGACGGCCTCGGCGAGGTCGGTTGCCCGCGCCACGAGGTGGACGAGCGTGCTCATCGGGATGTGCACGCCACGACTCGCGAGCATCGCCCAGATACGGTCGAGCGGCATCAGGAACGCGAACTTCATCGTCACGATCCACGCGATGAAGGCGCAGTCGTAGAGCGCGCGTTCGCACGGCATGGGCGGCATCGGGGCGGTGGTCGCCCGTCCGCAGGCCGGGTTGGCGCACACCACGCGCTCGCGGTGGATGATGCGACGACGAACGTAGCTCGGCACCGCCGAGTAGACCGACGTCTCGAGCACGTCCCGCTTCCACACGTCGCCGCCGCAGTGCGCGCAGGCACATACCTCGTGGCGCTCTTCGTCGGCCGGCAAGTGGTCGGGCGGAGCACGACGGCCGCCGACGCGCTGCTTCCGCGTAGTGCCGTCGCTATCGGTCGTGCCTCCGTCCTCTGTGTCACCGCAGTCGTCGACGTCATCTTGCTTCGGCGCGGTGTTGTCGCTGTGGGTATTGCCCGGGTCCCCCGCATGGCCGTCGTCTAGGACGCCCTGCGTGTCCTTGTCGGACGACGGGATGGTACCCTCCGCCAGGGCGTCGACGTCCTTCCCGTGATCCTCTTCTGGGACCAGCTGGGCGCCTGGCTCCGGGTCGGGATCGTCGAGTCCGAGCAATCGGCGGAGCCTGCGGATCTCGCGCTCCATCTTCGCCAACTGCTCCTCGCGACGCCTCAACATGCGTTGGACCGTCCGAAGCTCATCCCCCTGTGTCGCCGCCATCACGACCAGTTGGTCAAGGGTCG
>CAIUDO010000725.1 GCA_903897935.1 uncultured Pseudomonadota bacterium | reverse complement strand
GCTGAACACCGCCCTCCGAGAAACCGTTCGGATAACCGAACGGCGGGCCCGGACCGCCTCCGGGCGGCTGATACGTTCGCAGCGCCCGTCCGAAACTGGCCGCCGCCATCGTGAATCGCCTCCCCGCCGCCCGTCGTCCCGCCCGCGTCCTGCTCGCGCTCGGCGTGCTCGTCGCCGCCCTCGCGGCGACGGCGCCGGCGTGGGGGCAGGTCGGCTCCGCCGACACCAGCTTCACGAATCCCAACGCCCAGTCCGACACCATCGTCCGCGGCATCGCGCTCGACCGTGACGGCAAGATCCTGATCGGCGGGGAGTTCACCCAGCTCGGCCCCTCGTCGGCGACCTACAACCGCCTGGCGCGGCTCAACGCCGACGGGACCATCGACTCGACGTTCAACCCGAACGTGTCTTCTGTCGGTGCGCAGGTGTGGTCGGTGCTGGACGTGCGAGGTGCGACCGCCGCGGATGATCGGATCATGATCGGGGGCAACTTCACGCAGGTCGGCGGCCAGGCGATGTCGAGGGTCGCGCGCTTGAACCCGAACGGAACGGTAGACACAGGATTTGCGAGTCCGAGCTTTCTGTCGGGCAGAGTGATGGGCATTGTTGCGTCTGGCAGCGGCTACCTCGTCGTCGGGGAGTTCAGCTTCTCCCGGTCGGACTGGCCGGTATTCGGAGGGCCGACGCCGATGCAGGCCGGTATCGCGCGCATCAACGCCAACGGGACGAACGACACCACCTTCCAGCCGGCTCGCGCCGGCGCGATCGGCGGAACGACCGCGAACCCCTTTGCGGGGGTTTACGCCATCGCCGTCCAGTCGGACGGCAAGATCGTGATCGGCGGGGACTTCCAGTGCTTCGCCACGTCGACGAGCACCCAGAACAACTGCACCAACCCAGCGAATGGATGGGTGAACCAGCCCTACCTGGCGCGCTTGAACGCCGATGGCACACTCGACACGTCCTTCACGCCCGTGGTGAACGGCGTGGTCAGATCTGTCGCGATCGATCGCAACGGCGACATCCTGATCGGCGGCTCCTTCACCCAGGTGAACACGGTGGCGCGCGCGGGAGCCGCGAAGGTGAGCGGGACCAACGGGGTCCTCTCGACCTCGCTCGTCGATCCGGAGGTCACGCACTCGTCCGGCTCCGCCACCGTGCGGCAGATCGTCGAGGTCCGCGGTGCCACCGCGGCGGACGATCGGATCCTGATCGCCGGTCAGTTCACGTCGGTCCGCGGCACGGCGCGCGCGAACGTCGCGCGCCTTTTCACCAACGGAACCCTCGACACCGCCTTCGTCAACGGGAGTGCGAGCCATCCGGTCAACGCGCTCGTGCTGCAATCCGACGGCAACCTGATCGCCGGCGGCGAGTTCACGTCCTACAGCGGCTCCACCTACCGCGGCGTCGCCCGCGTCCTCGGGACCGTGTCCGTCCCCGCGAAGCCGACGGGCCTCGTGGCCACGGCAGGCAACGGCCAGGCCTCGATCAGCTTCACCCCCGGAGCAAACGGCGGCGCGGCGATCACCAACTACGAGTACCGGCTCGGCGCGAGCGGCACGTGGACCGCCTTCAGCCCGGCCGACACCACGTCGCCCGTGACGATCACCGGGCTCACGAACGGGACGGCGTACTCCGTGTACCTGCGAGCGCTCAACTCGGCCGGCAACGGGGCCGAGTCCGACCCGGTCTCGGTCACCCCGGCGACCAACCCGGCGGCGCCGACGATCACCGCGGTGACGCCGGGGACCGGCCAGCTGTCCGTCGCGTTCACCGCGGGGGCCGAGAACGGGTCGGCGATCACGAACTACCAGTACTCGACGAACAACGGCGGCTCCTGGACGACGCGCAGCCCCGCCAGCGCCACGTCGCCGCTCGTCATCACCGGGCTCACCAACGGCACGACCTACAACGTCATGCTGCGGGCCATCAACGGCGTCGGCTCCAGCCTCGACTCCAACGCGGTCTCGGGGGTCCCCGCCGGGGTGCCCGGGGCCCCGCGCAACGTGTTCACCATGACCCCGGTCGGCAACGAGGAGATCGACGTCACGTGGGACGCCCCGACCAGCAACGGGGGCTCGGCGATCACCGCCTACACGGTCACGTCCAGTCCCGACGCCCGGACCTGCACCCTCACGAGCTTCTCGGTCACGCCCTTCCGGTGCACCGTGACCGGCCTCACCAACGGCACCGCCTACACCTTCACGGTGACCGCCGCCAACGCCACCGGCACGGGCGCCGCGTCGTCGCCATCGCCGGCCGCCACGCCCATCGGCGAACCGGGCATCCCGACCGGGGTCACCGCCACCGCCG
>CAIUDO010000724.1 GCA_903897935.1 uncultured Pseudomonadota bacterium | reverse complement strand
ATGCCGCCGCCCGCGAACACCGCGACGTCGCCCCCAGCCCACGCCCGCTGAGTGTGCGCCACGAGCTTGCCCAGGTTGGTCGGGACGAAGCGCACGCTCTTCCGCTCGCCGTCGAGCGTGCCTTCGAGGGACCCCACCACAGCGCCGAGCTCCTGCTGCCCGAGCGCCCGAAACGGCTCCAACAACGCCAGCGCTTCGGGATCCTCCGGGATCTCGGCCTGGTAGCGGTGCCAGACCTTGTCCGCCCCGCGATAACCCAGGTTCACCGGAACCAACGCGTACTCCGCGAGGCGCACCTCGCCGCCGTCGACCCGCAGGGCCGCCCGCCCGACGTACTTGCCCCACTCGTGCGCTTGCACGATCCAGGCGCCCCCTTGCTGGTCCGGGACGCACGGGTCTCCCGGCGTGAAGTCCGCGTAGGCCGCGCCTTCCATACAGACGGGCTCCTGGGAGTGCCCACCCACGATGAGGTCGATGCCGGGCACCTCGCGCGCGAGCGTGACGTCGCCCGGGGCGTTGATGCCGTGCGCGCCGTCGACGTAGTGACCCATGTGGGTCAGCGCGATGACCACGTCGGCCTTCGCGCGAAGCTCGGGCACCAGCGCGCGCGCCTCCTCCACCGGCGACCGGAACTCGAGCCCGGCGACGTTCGCGGGATCGGTCGCGCGCGGCGTGTCGTCCGTCGTGAGGCCGAGCACGGCGACCTCGAGGCCGTCGAGCTCGAACACGTGGTACGGCTCGAACAGCCGCGCGCCGTCGGGGCCGTAGATGTTCGCTGACAAGAACGGGAAGTTCGCCCACGACTCCTGGGTGCGCAGCACCTCGAGCGGGTGATCGAACTCGTGGTTGCCGACCGCCATCGCCTGGTACCCGACCAGGTTCATGCCGAGGAAGTCGGGCTCGGCGCCCAGCAGATCGGAGGTCGCGGTGCCGGTGTTCACGTCGCCTGCCGACAGCAGCAGGACCGGGACGTCGCCGGCTTCGGCCCTGAGGCGCTCGACGAGCGTGCGCTGCGCGGCGAGGCCGTACTCCCCGTCGTCGTTGCGCCAGAACCGGCCGTGGTGGTCGTTGCTGTGCAGCACGATCAGGTCGCGCCCTTCGATCGGGAGCGGCGCCAGCGGGATCGGGGCGGCGCACCCCGCGAACAAGAGCGTCAGGAGCATGATCTTCCCTCGCGCCGCGGCTATCCGCGGCGCGCCCGCCGAGCCAACGACCCGGCCGCGGTCAGCGCTGCAGCCACAAGACGTCGCCGCGACGCACCACCGGGAACGCGCGCACCGGCTCGGTGGCTGGGCCCACGAGCACGGACCCGTCCGCGGCGAACACCGACCCGTGGCAAGGGCACACCGCCGTCGCGCTGGCCGGGTCCCAGTCCACCTCGCACGCGCCGTGCGTGCACACGCGCCAGATCGCGACGAAGCAGCCGGGCTCGGGCTGCGCGACGACGACGACCAGCAGGTGCTCGGGCAGGTCCACCTCAGCCCACCCCCCCACCTTGGTGAGGGCGGGGTAATCGGCGAGGGGGAGCGGCACCCACCCCTCCACCGACGCGCCGTCGTCACAGGAGGGGGCGGGCGCCGCCGCGCTCTCGCCGGCCTGCCCCGCGCACCCGACCGCGACGCACGCGGCGCAGCCGACCAGCACCCGCCGCCGGCCGATCACCGCGCGACGCCGTTGACGACCGCGACCGCGTCGAGGTCGAACCCCCCGCTGACGCCGTCGTAGCTGTTCGCGCCGCTGTCCCGGATCCGCACGTACCGGGCGCTCGCCCGCCCGATCTCCGCCAGATCGTAGGCGTCGCCCCCCGCCGCCGCAGGGTCGGTCGCGTCGACGCCGTTGCTGCTGTTGCCGTACACCACAGCGACGCCAGCGCAGCCAGGGTACAGGCCCTCGACGTCGAGCGGATCACACGGCCACTCGAACCAGTCGACACCGTCGTCGCTGACCCCCACCACCCCCGTCTCGTACCAGCCGACGAACGGGTTCTCGAACACGATCAGGTCTGCGCCCGGCCCATCGACGACGACCGTGAGATTTCCATGATACGACGCCAGCATACACGCGATCTGT
>CAIUDO010000723.1 GCA_903897935.1 uncultured Pseudomonadota bacterium | reverse complement strand
TGGTGCCGACGCCTTCGAGCAGGTGAAACCAGTGCCGGCCAACCCACGGGGACATCCCACGAGCCTGGCAAGAAACCGGTCCTCTGCGGATGTCCCCCGCGCAGGCCCGCGGCAACTTTCAGGGCAGCACCGTCACGTTTCGTTTCCTCGCCGCCTCACGCAGCGGGCCATCCTTGCAGGCCAGCGGCACACCCAGGCGAAGCGCCAATTCCAGATAGGCCGCGTCATAGACGCTCAAAGTCAGCTCGGAGGCGAGCTGGGATAGCCGCGTGAATGCGAGCACGGACATCTCGTGGTCGATCTCAACGCCCAAGGACGTCAACGCTCCCACTGCGCTCATCCGCTCGTCTCCTGTCAGTTTGCCCCGGCGTTCCAGCACGAGGAGCACGTTGGCAGTCTCGACGGGCCACAGGGCGGGCACGATTACGGCGGTGCCCTTGCCGACCTCGTCCAAAAGGCGGTCCGTCTCCGGCGTGGCCTGCCCGGGGTGAACCCAGGCAATCGCCAGCGACGCATCCACGATCAGGCGGTCCATCAGCGCCGTCCTTCCTCGAGGGCGTCACGGACTTCCGCGTCGGACAGCTTCGACTTTCCCTTGGAGCGTCCGTCGATTCGCAACCGCAATTGGTGCAGCGCGGCCACCGCCTGCCGGACCTGCTCCAGGCTCCGCCGTCCCTCCGGCACGATGCGGGCCACCGGTTTCTCATGACGGGTAATGACAATCTCCTCCCCGCGGGCCACGCGTTCGAGCAGTTCGCCGAATCGGGTCTTGGCCTCAAAGGCAGTGATGGTGGCCATAGTTGGTGTTTTTCAAATTAACCAGACGTTGTCTAGTTTGTCACGTGGGGGGTGCTAGTGGCAACCGGTTCTTGGGGTGCGCCACCGGAGGGGCGACTTGAGGGTCGAGTGTCGAGAGTTGAGAGCGGAAGAAATCCGGCGCAGTGGTCCCTCGCGGGACCAGCTGTTGCGAACTCAACACTCAGCTCTCAGCTCTCAACTGCTCCCGGGTCCTCAATTCTCCGTCAGATACTTCAGCAGCTCGATCCGCTCGCGGTCGGATAGTGACTCCAGCAGGCCCTCCGGCATCAGCGAACGGTCGCTGGTCTCGCGCCGGACGATGTCCGCCTTGGGCACCACCACCGGTTCGGTCGTGGTCCGGAGCGTGAGCGCGCTGCCCGTCTCGCCGAGGACCAGGCCTGAGATCGTGTCGCCCGACCTCGTCTCCACCGTGGTCATCTGGAAGTCGGTGCCGATCACCGCGTTGGGGTCCATCACGTTCTCGAGGAAGTAGCGGATGCCGTTCTTGCCGGCACCGGTGAGTTCGGGTCCCAGGCGTTGGCCGTCCTGGCCGAGGACGTGGCACGAGGCGCAGAGCCTCTGGAAATGTCTCCGTCCCTCGTCCTCGGAATAGGCCCAGAGCGGCGCCTCGTCGAAGATCCGCTGCAGCTTGGACATCGCCGCCTCCTTCTCGGCGGGGCTCTGTCCGATGCGGCCCCAGGTGGCCGCCACACGACGCGTGACCTCGGCATCCCTCAGTCCGGCGAGCTGGCGGACGTGGTAGGCCGTGAGCAGGTCGCGCTTCACGACGCCCGACGCCACCGCATCCAGCAGCGCCAGCGCGTAGGACGGCCGGCTGGTCAGCGCCGCGAGGGCGGCGCCGCGGTCGGCGGCCCCGAACCGGTCGAGGCGCACGAGCAGCGCGGGAGCGACCCCGGGCGCGTTGAAGCGGCCCACGATGCCGATCGCCAGGGTGCGGAAGGCGTCGTCGTCGAGCAGTTCGAGGAACACGGGGAGCGTCGCGGCATCCTGCGCACGACCTAGGACGGCGAAGGCGTGCTTGCGGTCGGCGACCGGAGCCCGGCGATCGGCCAGCGTGGCCCGGAGCCGTGGGAACATGGAGGCGTCGCCGAACACCGCCGCGAGGCGTTCGGCGTCCCGACGGATGCGGAGGTCCCCGTTGCGGTAGAGCGACGGCGCGACCGTCCTCCACGAGGCGGGCTGGGGGAGGTTCGCCCGCGGTTCCATCGCCAGCCACACGCCGGCGAGCCGCCGACGCAGGTCTTCGCCGTCAAGGCCCCCGAGGCCGCGCACGACATGGTTCAGGGGCGCGCCCTCGAGCGTGGCCCCGTACCAGTGGATCCAGTCCGCCAGCTGGGGCATTGCGGTCCGTTTGGCGAGGTCGAAGGCCTTGTCGGGCGACCTCGCCATCAGCGGTGCGAGCCCGTGCCAGAGGAGCGGGGGGAGGTTGCGGTCGTCCCGGTCTTCGGAGCGCTGGGCCAGCGCGGAGACCAGCCTCCAGGCCGGCTTCGTCGGCACGCGCTGGACGGCGGAGGCGAGGAAGCGTCGCACGACGGGCGAGGGGTCGTTCGATGCGAGCCGGACGAGTTCGCCGGCCCATCGGTCCGCCGTCTTCCGGTTCTCGGTCGCCAGCTGCACGGCCCAGCCGCGGACGAACTCGTTGGTGTCCCCCAGCGCCCCGCCAATCAGCGGGTCGGCCATCCCCATCCCGTGGGCCGTCCACAACGCCATCAGGCGTTGTCTCTGTTCGGGGGCGCTTCGGGCCATCGAGGCGATCCTGGACCTGGCACCGGCCGCGACGGGCGACCCTTCCAAGGCACGTTCCGCCAGCAGGCGTCTGGCCGTGCGCGCGTGCCACGCGTTCCTGTGGGTGA
>CAIUDO010000722.1 GCA_903897935.1 uncultured Pseudomonadota bacterium | reverse complement strand
GCGTCAACGAGGTGGCGCGCGCGCTCAGGCTCGCCGAATCCGAGCTTCGCGGCCTGGTTCGGCCCGATCTCGCGCTTCGGCTCAACCAGGGTGCGCTCGACCTGCCCGCCGAGCTGGACCTCAGCCTCACCGTTCGGCCCGGGCGCCTCGGATCCACCGCGCCGCACCTCGAGAGCAGCGCGCCGAGCCTCGTGCAGACGATCAGCACGCACGCGATGCCGCTGTGGGGGGTCGCGGCGATGGGCATGGTCGCGCTGCTCGCGGCCACGATCCTCGGCGTCGCCGGCGCGATCCTCTTCGCGTCCTGGCTGTTGGACACGCCGGCCGCCCCGGCGACCGCGGCGGCGCCAACCCCGGCCCCCGCCCCGGCTACCGCGAGCGCACCACCCCCACCCACCACGCCACCGCCGGAGGTCGCGCCGCCGCCGCCACCGCCCACCGAACATCCGAAGGTGAAAGCGGTTAATGCCACCGCACCCCCGAGTCCGCCCGCGGGTGACTCGACCGATCCGCCCCCCGCAGTCCAGAATAAGGCGCTCCCGCCCGTGCCCCCCACGCCGCCCAAGGAGGAGACCTGGCAACGCCCGT
This sequence comes from uncultured Pseudomonadota bacterium, assembly GCA_903897935.1. Lineage (GTDB taxonomy): Bacteria > Myxococcota_A > UBA796 > UBA796 > CAIUDO01. Next base: position 3,411 of record CAIUDO010000722.1, on the reverse strand, counting down.
CCGACATCCGAGATCCCTGGGCCGACTGATGCTCGTCGCGCTCGGCGCGTACGCGCTCGGCCCGGTCGTCGCGCACGCCCAGGAGCCGATCCCCGACGAGGAGCGCGCGAAGGAGCTCTACAACAACGGCCGCCAGCTGTACGAGGAGGGCCGCTACGAAGACGCGATCGCGGCGTGGGAGGAGGCCTACCGCGTCTCGAACCGGGCGCTGTTGTTGTTCAACATCGCGAACGCGTACGAACGGATCGGGGCCTACCAGAGCGCGATCGACTCGTTGTCGCGATACCGTGCGTTCGCACCGGAAGACGAGCGTGAGGCGCTCGAGCGTCGCCTGCGCAACCTGGAGCTGCGGCTCGCCGAACAGAAGGCGGCCGCAGCGGCCCAAGTGGTGCGCCCGCCGGATCCGGCGCCGGTAGTGCCCGCACCGGAGCCGGAGCCGGCCCCAAAGGAGCGGGTGAGCGTGCTGCCCTGGCTGGTCGTCGGCGCGGGCGGCGTCGCGATCGCGAGCGGGCTCGGCATCGGCAGCGCCGCGCTCGGGGCGCGCGCGGACGCGTCGGGGTTGTGCGCGACCAACGGGATCTGTCCCGAGGAGGCATCGACGCTCATCAAGAAGGACCGGACCTTGTCGCTCGCCGCCGACCTCACCACCGGTCTCGGCGTCGCGACCGCTGGAACCGGCGTGTTGCTCGTCGCGCTGACCAGCGGTACGGGCCCGCGCTTCGCCGTCAACCACGGTGGATCCACTTCGTGGTCGGTTCACCCCTGGTTGGCTTCGCCTGGATTGACCGTCGATGTTCGCCGCTGACCTCCGAGCCGCCGGGCGGCTCGTTCCCCTCGTCTTCGCGGGCTGCTCGCTCGGCACCTTCGACTACGTGCCGTGCACCGAGGGCGCCGAGTGCCGTGACGCGTTCGGGCTGGGCTGGACGTGTGGTGGCGAGGGCTACTGCGACCAGGTGCCGATGAACCCTCGGTGTTCGCTGACGTGGCCCGAGGACCTGCTCGTCCGTCCCGAGGATTACCCTGGCATCATCGTCGTGGGCATGATGGCCGACAACACCCAGGACTACTCCGAGGTGCAAGCAGCCCGGCTCCCGTTCGTCCAAGCCGACGACCAGGGTGCGCTCGGCGGCCAGCAGGTCGGCCTCGTCATGTGCACGTACGAAGAGCTGACCTCGCTCGACGGCATGGACAACGAGGAGGCCACCGTCGACGTCGGCACCTGGCTCGTCGACGCGGTCGGTGCCCCCGCGATCATCGGCCCCATCACGTCGTCCCTCACGACCACCCTGTACAGCGAGGTCGTCGCGGCGCAGGCCAAGGAGGTGCTGATCGTCTCGCCGTCGGCGACCAGCCCCGCCCTCACCTACCTGGACGGGTACACCAAGACCGACGAAAATCCCGGCTTGTTGTGGCGCACCTGCCCGCCCGACACCGTCCAGGGGGCGGCCGCGGCCCAGGACATGATCGGGCGCGGCGTCGAGCGGGTGGCGATCATCTTCCAGACCGGTCCGTACGGAGCGGGCCTCCAAGAGGCGTTCTTGGAGGGGTTCACCGGCGGGTCACGGTCGACCGAGATCTACGAGTTCGACAGCGAGACCGCGCGCGACGTCGCGACGGCGGCGGTAGCCGAGGCCAACGACTTCGACGAGGTGTTCTTCATCTCGGCCGAGGTCACCGACATCATCGACTTCCTCAACTACCTGACCGCCTACCCGACGTTCGACGAAGCCAACACGGGCATCTTCCTGGCGGACGGCGCCGCCGACATCCAGCTCGTCGAGCAGACCACCGGGGCGACCCAGTTCTACGACCAGGTGCGCGGGTCGCGCCCGTCCGTGCCGGCGTCGACCCTCTACGACTCGTTCGCGGGCAGCTACTTCTCCGAGTACGGCTCCGAGGCGACCGACTCGATCTACACGGCGTACGCGTACGACGCCGGCTGGTTGTCGCTGTACGCCCTCGCGTGGTCCGTCTCGCAAGAAGGCGGCGCCAGCCCGATCGGGATGGCGCGCGGCATGCGAAAGGTCTCGTCCGGGATCGAGGTCGAGATCCGACCGACCGGCTGGTCCACGGTCCAGGCGGCGTTCGGCGAAGGCCAAGGCATCGACGTCGTAGGGGTGTCGGGCAGCCTCGACTACGACCCGACCACCGAAGAGACGACCGCGCCGATCGAGATCTGGGTCATCAACGCGGACCGCACCGGCTTCGACACCGTAGCGACGATCGAACCCGATTGATACGCCGGTGCCAGGAGCGGCCGTGAGCGCGAACGCCGACCCGGGCGACGACACCAGGATCGGCACCGTGCTCGACGCGCGCTACCGCGTCGACAGGTTGATCGCGGTCGGCGGCATGGGCCGGGTCTATCGAGGGGTCCAAGTCCCGGCGGGGCGCGTCTGCGCGATCAAGATCCTCGATGAGCGGGCCGCAGCCGGGCTTGATGACTTCCGCGCGCGCTTCGAGCAGGAGACGCTCGTGCTCGCCGGCATCACCCACCCGAACGTCGTGCAGGTGTTCGACTCCGGGGTCACCGGGGACGGCGCGCCGTATCTGGTCATGGAGCTGGTCTCCGGGCACACGCTGCGCGAGATCGTCGCCCGCGAGGGCCCGCTCGAGGTCGGGCGGGCCGTGCGCCTGATCAACCAGGCCAGCGCCGGCCTGCGCGACGTACACGCGCGCGGGATCGTGCACCGCGACATCAAGCCGTCGAACCTGCTCGTGCACCAGCCCGACGGCCCCGACGGCGACGAGCAGCTCAAGGTGCTCGACTTCGGGCTGACGAAGCGGATCGAGAACGACCCCGAGATCACGCGGCCCGGCACGGTCGTCGGCTCCCCGATGTACATGGCGCCCGAGCAGGTCGAAGGCGCGGCGATCACCCCGGCCACCGACGTGTACGCGCTCGGGGTCGCGCTGTTCGTGGCCCTCACCGGCGCCGCGCCGTTCGAGACCGGCACCCCTACCGAGCTGATGACCCGACACGTGCGGGAGGCCCCGCCGTCCGTGCACGCGCGGCGCCCCGAAGTGCCCGTCAGCGTCGCCCGGATCGTCGACCGGTGCCTGAATAAAGACCCAGCGTCGCGGTTCGCATCGGCGACCGAGCTGGCGCGCGCGCTGGACGCCGCGCTCGTGGAGCTCGGAGGCGGCCAGGTCGTGCCGGAGGCCATGCTCAGAGCGCCGGTCCCCGGGCCCTGGCACGTCGCGCGCGCGCGGGTGCGGCAGCTCATGCGGCGCCGCGTGCGGGCCCCGGACCCGGTCTCGATCGTGCTCGTCATCGCGCTCGTCGCGGTCGTCGTCGCGATGGTCGGGGCGTGGTGGGTCGATCGGACGCGGGCGTCGACGTTCGCGGCGCCCGAGCCGCGGGTGCCCACGGCGGAGGAGGTGCGCGCCCCCAGCTTGTCCGTGGAGCCG
>CAIUDO010000721.1 GCA_903897935.1 uncultured Pseudomonadota bacterium | reverse complement strand
GCTACGTGTTCCTCCCCAACAACGAATTCTCCACCGACAACGTGCGCGCCGCGCACTCGGTCGGCATGCACCCCGGCTCGGCGCGGCCTCTGCTGCTGAAGGTCACCGGGAACGACGACCTCGACGCGCTGCTCGGCCGGCTGCACCTCACCGAGGACGAGCGCGCCAGGTCCGACGCGTTGTTGGCGTTGTACCGCGCGCGGGCGTCGTCGGCGTACACCAGCAAGGGTGTGGCGCTCCGGGCGCCGAACCTCGTCGATCACGACTTCGCCCTCCAGAACCTCGCGAACAGTCAGGCGTTGGCGGCGGTGCTCGGCGGCGACCTGCTCGCTGCGTTCGAGGCCGCGTCGTGCGCGGAGTCGACCACGACGTACAAGAGCGGCATCGGGCTGCGCGCCGGCGTGCGGCTGCTCACCCACCCGACGGAGCCGGCCCGGTACGTCAACGTCATCGACACCGGCGTGCAGCTCGCCGACGGAGGCGGCGGGTACGACACCCACTTCGAGCACACGTTCACCCAGGCGACGAACACCAACGCCGTCTTGGCCGAGCTGGCGGCGTCGATCAACGAGCCCGGGGAAGGTGACCCGAACAAGCTCGACCTCGACGACACGCTCGTCGCGTTGACCACCGAATTCGGCCGCACCCCGTTCGCGCAAGGGGCGCGGGGCACGAACCATCACCCCTACGGCTTCGTCAACGTGCTGATCGGCGGGCCAATCGGGGAAGAACAAGCCGGCGTGTACGGCGCGATCGGGCCCGACGGCAACGCGGTCACCTACGCGACGCCCGGGGAGCTGCGGGCCGCGATGCTGGTGGCGATGGGCATCTACCCGTTCGCGCCCGAGTCCTTCGCGGTCGGCGACGTGCCGGGGGTCCAGTCCGAGCTCGATGGGCTCGTGTTCCTGCGCGACGTCGTGCTCGGGAGGCAAGGATGAGGGCGCTCCTCCTGCTCGTGCTCGTCGCCTGCAACCCCGAGCGCGCCGACGAGCCCGCGGTGATCACGCCACCGGCGACCTGCGACGCCGGTGACGACGCGTGGGTCACGCGCGCGATGCCGGTCCTGTGGGGGCGGCGCCCGCACGGCACCCACGAGGTGCTGGTGTGGTCCGAGCTCGCGTCGACGTACGGTCGCGAGGCCGTCGTCCGCGCGATGATGGCGGACCAGGAGGCGATCGAGTGGTGGCGCCAGTGGATGACCGACACGCTGTACGTCGCCCGAGCCGGTGACACCGAGTCGGCCGCCTGCTTCGAGACCCCGCGAATGCTCGAGCACAACGGCACGCTCACGGCGTTCTTGAGGGACTACGCGCCGGACGAGGGCGCGTTCGGGCCCGAGTTCGCGATGGCGGACGTGATCGCCGACGCGTTCGTCGCCGACGACGTGTCCACGATCTACCGGTCCCACCTGTTCGCGCGTATGCGCGAGCCGGTGCAAGGCGCCAACGTGTCGGCGGAGGAGCTCGAATACAACCGTCGCGTGCGGTTCGGCGAGCTGTTCAACACCACCTACCTCGGGCGCGAGCTCGGCTGCGTCGTCTGTCACAACACGGAGTTCTCCACCACCGACGACCCGGATCCGGCGCTCGACCGCACCTGGCCCATCCCGGGGAACGTCGAAGCGGCGGTGTACGGCAGCGCGTTCGGGCTCGAGACCGACATCGCCTACTCCGTGTTCCGCTACGAAGGGTTCGTCAATATCCGAGACGGAGTTCGTGTTTGGGGCATGGCGAAGGACTGTGGGCGCTTCATCCCCACCGAGGATCTCCCGGAAGAAGACTTCATCGGTCTCGGCGAGGGGTTCTTCATCGAGCCGTATGACGCGACCGGATCGGTGTGGGACCTCGAGCGTCACCTCGCGAGCGGCATGGACGGCATTCGCCAGGTCGGACCTGCCATCGCCTCGGATGGCTCGATGAGCGGCGACGAGGCGTTCGCCTGGGCCGTCGCCACGCGGTTCGTCGACCAGGTGTGGTCCCTCGCGATGGGCAGCCCGCTCACCATCGCGTACGGCTTCCCTCGGAACGAGGCGCAGCAGCTTCGTTTGCATCGGTTGACCGAGGCCTTCGTGCAGTCCGGCTGGTCGCCGCGCGCGCTGCTCGTCGCGGTGCTCACCGACCCGTTGTTCAACCCCGGCGGCCCCGAGGTGTGCCCCGCTGATCCGTATGGCTTTCCACCTGTGCTGGATCCGTACGCGACCGAAGAGGACGACCCGCAGCGGCGCGGCAACGGCCCCGGCGACCGGGTGCGCCGGGTGCCCGCGCGCGTGCTCTTCGGGTCGGTCGAGCACGCGATGGAGTGGAAGCCACAACCTCGCTGGTTCTCGGCGTTCGCGGTCACGGACGCCCAAGAGCTGCAGGCGGCGGTCGGGGTGTTCCTCAAGGAGAGCGAGCCGGGCTTCGAGGGCTCGGACTTTCAGGGTTTGTTGGCGTGGGACGCCGCCTTCGGGACCTGTCCGCCGCTGCGCCGGTCGCCGACGAGCGAGGACCACATCCACCGGCTGCTCGCGGCGGGCGCCGCCGATCCCGACACGACGCTGCGTGACCTCGCGGAGGCGCTGGAGGATCGGTTGCTCTCGCAGCCCCTGTCGGACGAGGAGCGGCCGCTGGTCGAGGCGTTGTTCGGCGCGCGCCTCGACACCCGGCTCGCCGACTACGCGGGGGCGACCGAGCGACACCTGCGGGTGTTCTGTGGCGCGTTGTTGTTGTCGCCCCAGTTCCACCTCGTGATGGACCCCGAGCCGCTCGGGGCGGTGCCGCGGCTCGCGCTGGACCGCGAGGCCGACTGCGCGCGGGCGGTGGCGTTGATCAACCGCAGCGGCGCGTCGGCGTCATGTGACGGCGACGTGCTCGTCCCCGGAGCGTGAGCGTACGGAATGCAGCCGCGCGTACGTCCGCGGCGCGGCGCGCTGGGATAGTCCGGCCGGCCGGGGGCGAGGATGCTGAACGTGGTGTGGATCGTGGCGCTGGCGGCCTGCTCGGGGGCGCGCGCCCCGGAAGCGGCGGCGCCCGGTGCGTTGCGCGGTGAGCAGCTCGCGCCGCCGATCGTGGTGCCGGAGTTCGCGGCGGTGTCGCACACGGGCGCGCCGCGGTCCCGGTCCGACCTGCTCGGCCACCCGACGGTCATGTGGTTCTTCCCGGCCGCCGGGACCCCTGGGTGAACGCGGGAGGGTTGCGGGTTCCGCGACCTCCAGGCTGACTTCGACGCCCTGGGCGTGCGCATCGTAGGCGTGAGCTACGGCGGTCCCGAGGTGACCGTTCGGTGGGTGGAGCAAGAGCAGTTCGGGTTCGAGGTGTGGACGGACACGGACCGCACGCTCGCCAAGACGCTCGGCGCGGACGGGCTGATGCCGTACCCCAAGCGCGTTTCGGTCATCCTCGACGCCGACGGGCAGGCCGTCGTCCGGTACCCTGAGGTCGCGGTGGGCACGCACCCCGGCGACGTTCTGGAAGACGCGCGGGCGTTGTTCGGGCAGTGATGGCGCGTTCGCGTCGAAGGGGCGACGCGCGCGCCCCGCGTCGCCGGTGCGTTCGCCTCGCGCCCGCGCCCCGTCGATGACGATCCGGCCCCCG
>CAIUDO010000720.1 GCA_903897935.1 uncultured Pseudomonadota bacterium | reverse complement strand
CAGCTACGTGCTGGGCGCCGAGGTGGTGTCGCTGGACTTGCCGGGGGTGGCGGTGGGCGTCGCGCGAGGGGCGCAGCGTGGGCGTGTGCTCGTCACGGAGAACAGCGGGCTGTGGGAACTTGAGCTGCTCGACGGGGGCGGGGTCGTCGACCACGGGCGGCTGCTCGGTGGGTCGGGGCTGACCGAGATCCCCGGCGCGATCGCGCTCCAGCCGTAAGCGTTACTGTATCAGCCACCGTCGTGGGCCACGCGGTGGTGCACGCGTGCGCAGATCCTCACCACGGTCGCGGGTCGGCCCACCGGCTGCGCCTCCGAACGCGAGCCGTTTCGTACGCGGTGGCGAGAGTTCTGTTTGCGGCCCTGAGGCCATGTGTTATGCTGCGATGGGCCCGCCGATGGGCCCGCCGATGGGCCCGTGGAGGTCTCCATGTGCACGTCCGTTGTCGGGCCGATCGAGCAGAACTTGGTGTCGGGTGAGACGAGCAACCAGTTTGTTCCGCTAACGCCGTGGCTCCCGGTGTCTGCGTGGCTGACGGTGATCGCGTTGATCACGCTGACGAACGCGACGGCGCAGTTTCGCGCTGCGGCCGCGTACCAAACGGCCGTGAACCAGAAGCAACCCGACACCGCGGATACGCTCGAAGGCACGCCGACGTGGGCGACCGCATCGGTGACGGAGGTCTGCACCGGCGCACAGACGCCTACGGTGTCGGGCAAGTTCTGGATTCGGTTCGGCGTGATGGTCAACAACAGCACGACCCAGGGCGTGATGTCGCGCGCGATGGTCGCGTTGTCGCTGCAAGGCTACTGACGTGCTGCCGCCGATCGCCCGAGTGGGCGCTCCGTTCATGAACGCGTCGTCCGGCAACGCGTCGGCGTCAGTGCGTTCGCTCACGGCAGACGATGAGGTTCAACGAGGCATCGCCGCTCATGCCCTGGCGCAGCGGGGTTTGCTCCGTAATGTTCCGGAGTCGGGGGCGGGCGCGCAGCCGGTGTCCGCGCCGCGGAGCCGTGGCGGGATCGGCGCTGGCCTTGGGGACGCGGGGTTTGGCCTGCGGCATCCGTGTACGTTCGAAGTGTACACTTGGGAGCTGATGGGCGTCCAACTGGTGGATCTGGACCTGCTTGTGTACGGGGTCCGGGCGGTGAACAACGGGCGCTCCGCGACTTGGGGATCCTACTTGGGCGCGCCTGGCGGTGCGCCGGGCTTGTTGACGACGTTCGTTGACGCGGCCGGCGCGCTCGTGCTCGGGGCGTTCGACGGTGGCGCGTTCTCGTGGTCGCTCAGAGCTGGTCCGCGAACGGGGTACGGAGGCGCGAGCTTCGAGGCGTACAATCCGAACGTTTGTGTCGATCCCGGGTCGGGCTTCGTGCACCTGGCGTGGCTGGAGCGCACGACGGTTGGGATGCCGCTCGAGGTGGTGGTGGTGCTCGAATCGGAGGTGAGCGCGGCGGGCGCGGTGCCCGGCCTGATGGCGTGGCGTACGCAGGTCTCGGGGGTCGCGCTGGTGCTGCCGGTCGCGTTCGACTCCGAGCTGGAGTCCGAATCAGAAGCGGGTCTGAAGTACCTGACGTTCGATCGGGGGGCAGGGGTCTCGCACTTTGGGTGCACGTTCTACGATTACGGCCTCCCGGCGGCCGTGACCGACAATCTGGCCGTGTTCCTCGATGGTCCCACGTGGTCGAAGGAACGCGGCGCGGCGGCGGACCGCAGCTCGGACCCGTCGGTGGCCACTTCGCCCGACGGGTCGACGGTGATGACCGCATGGGAGGAACGGGTGCTGGACGCCGACCTCAGGCCGACGACGAGCCTGTGGGTGAAGGTGGTGAAGTCTGGTGTCACCTACGGTCCGTGGCAGATGACGTACGGCGGCGTCGTGCTGCAAGGAGGCGACGTGAGCCTCTGGTTATCGGCGACTTGGATGTACGTGGCGTTTCAGGGCAAGGAGGGCGGGATCTTCGTGTACCGTGCCGCGCACGACCTCGCCGCGGTGGGGCTGGCGCCCGTGTGGGAGCCGCTCGGCGAGCTGATGAGCCCTGGCGTGCCCCCTGCGACGCCACAAGCGGGGTACATCGACGTTGGGTGGCTGGCGAACTTGGTCGGCACGAGCGTGCTCGGCGTGGATCACCTCGCGGTGGTTTGGGAGTTGAGCTCCAGGGAGCTCATCTATAATCCTACGAAGGTGGTGGCGCTGGCGTTCTTGCGGTCGGACGGCACGGGGTTCGCCGTGGAGGGCTCCGTCGTCACGATGGAGCTTTCGGGAGAAGTGTACGGCACGGAGTCTCGCTTCCAGATGTCGCCAGCGGTGGCGATGGGCGATCCGTCCACGTTGTGGTTGCTCGGGTATCTACCTGTCGACGTGATGTGGATGGAAGTGACCTCCGGTGGGCGACTTCCGGGTGATGTGTACGACTTTTCGGTCGTGCTGACCCATCGTCGATATGCGTGGGGTGGTACATGTATTACCTCGTTCTGATGTTCACGCTCGGCTGCTTGGTGGCGAAAGAGTCGGCACCTCATCCGGCGGAGTCGGCGGATCCTCCCAGGGAGACTGATTCGACATCCGATAGTGATTCGAACGCGGACGCAGACACCGACGCGGACGCCGACACCGATACCGACACCGATACCGACACCGACACCGACGCGGACGCCGACGCCGACACCGACACCGACGCGGACGCAGATACCGACGCGGACGCAGACACCGATACGGACACCGGGATAACGCTGGTTCTCCCCCGGGGCCCCCCATACGTGGCGCTGGCGGCTGGTTCCGGGGTAACTTGGGCGATTACGGAAGCCGGTGATGCGGTGTCGTGGGGCTATGACTCCGAGCTGCCCGGCCCCTTCGCTCAGATCAGCGTGAGCCCCGCCTGGAGCATCATGTGTGGCACCCGCCCAAGCGGGGAGGTGGCATGTGAGACTGAATCGCTGGAGCCGCCCTCTGGAAGCTACCTGAAGGTCGCGATGGCAGAGGGCCACTACCCGTCGTGCGGTTTGCTCGTGGACGGGTCCCCGCTCTGCTGGCTCCCATACGGAGAATCCCTCTTCACGATGGGTCCGTTCGAGCCCGTGCCGCCGGGGCCGTTCGTCGAGATCGCGGTGGCGTCGATCATGGAGTGCGCCCTGGCTGTGGACGGCACGCCTGCTTGTTGGGGTGAGTACGAGTCGTACTACGACGCGTGGCAGGACCCACCGCCAGGGCCGTTCGTGCAGCTCTCGGGCAACTTCAGCGGCACGATTTGCGGCGTTGGCGTGGATCAGGCGCTCGTGTGCTGGGGACTGGATACTTTTGACGAGGTGGGCGGAGCTCCGTCGGGCACGTTTACGCAGGTGAGCGGTGGCGCTGATTCCTTCTGCGCCGTGGCCACGGACGGATCGATTGCGTGTTGGGGGCTGTGCAGCTTCGGCGAATGCGAACCACCGAAAGGGACCTTCGTCTCGGTGAGCGTGGGTTACACCCATGCCTGCGCGCTGACCCCAGACGGATCTGCGGTGTGCTGGGGACTGGACCTCTTCGGCGAGACCGTGCCCCCATAGGCGCCCAGCGTTCCCAGAGCCGCTGAAACGTTGAGATGAGGGTAGCGTTCGCCCGCCCGCGTCGACCGGCCAACGGCACGACCGGGTCGGGGCGTCGCGCTGCCGCATGCCGCGCTCCTGTCGTCGCGAGCATGCGCGTTGCGCGGTGGGGCCGCGGCGCGTGGACCCCTGGAGCGCACCGAGGACAGCTACGTGCTCGCGCCGAAGTGGTGTCCGCTTGGACTCCATTTTTGAAGACGGCTTGAGCGCGTCGTTCGATCATCGCGGCATCCCTCCCCACGGCGCCTTTGTCGCGCCCGTCGCGACGCGGAGCAATCGGCCTCGAACTTACGTGGCCCGAGAGCAATCGCGCTTCGACGTGACAGCCGCCCGCACGGGCGGTGGCGCCCCCCGCCGCTTCTACGAGCAAAGCTACACGATCGGGCGCACTTGTGGCCCGTCTGGTGAGCCGGGACCAGTCCGCGGTCGCACTGTCAAGTTGAAGCGGGATTGCTTCTGGGACACGTAAGTTCGCCGGCGTTTGTTCCGCGACCACCCCATGGACACCCTCGGCCCGTCGCACCGGTGCCGCCTCGCCAACGGCGGGGTGCCCAGCGCGTCGAGGAAGCCGACCCCCTTCTCTCGGACAACGCGTCGCGGCGACCGGTCGAACCAATCGGATCAAGCCACGCGTTGCCCAATTCGACCACCGCCGCTACGACGACCTACACGGGTCGTCGACCACGGGCGGCTGCTCGGTGGTGACCGAGATCCCCGGCGCGATCACGCTCCAACCGTGACCCAGCGGGGTCGCGCGCACCTTTCGGAGCGCGGGCTTTCAGCCCGCCGGACCGCGGGCTTCCAGCCCGCCTCCCTCTCACGCCCGCCCCCACTCTCGACGCGCGGATCGTCCGCGCGCACAACCGGTCAGAACGGCGGGATCGGGCGCTCCAAGAACGACCACACGAACGCGAAGTGTGCGCCCGCCCCCGCCAGCACGAACAGGTGCCAGATCTCGTGCGCGCCGAAGTGGCGCGACGGGTTCGGCCGATCCACCAGGTACACGACGGCGCCGACCGAGTACGCGAGGCCGCCGCCGACGAGGGTGACGAGCTGCCAGGCGTCGAGCTGGGGCACGATCACGCGCGCCGGGATGACGACCATCCAGCCGAGACCGACGTACAACGCGACCGCGAGCCAGCGCGGGCAGCCCATCCACGCGAGCTTGACGACCGCGCCCGCCACCGCGACGCCAGCGACGGCGGACAGCATCGCGAGGCGCCAGGTGCCGCCGAGCAGGTGGATGAGCGTGGGCGTGTAGGTGCCCGCGATGAGCAAGAAGATGGCGCCGTGGTCGACGCGCTGCAGCCACAGGTTGCCGCGCGGGCCGAGGTCGAAGAAGTGGTACGTCGCGGAGGCGAGGAACAACGCCGCGAGCGCGCCGCCGTAGATCGCCATCCCGGTGACCTTCGCTGGGTCGCTCGCGCTGAACACGACGATGAACACGAGCCCGACGATCGCGGCGACGAACCCAGCGAAGTGGGTGAGCGCGCTGACGGGCTCCTTGAGCAGACCGACCTTGACGTAGACCGCCACACGACCCCCCGGGGACGTGACGTCCTACCCCGCCCATGTGGACGTGATGTGGCAGCGCGGCCACGGGTTGTCGACGCTACTCCACGACGAAGAAGCCCACCCACGCGGTCCCGTCGTCGCAGTCCACCCGGAGCGCGCCGTCGCCCGCTTCGACCGCGTGCACGTCGAACGTCCACTTCGCGGAGTCACCGTCGAAGTTCGTGTAGATCGGGTCATACGGCGTGCCCACCGCGCCGTCCGCCGACCACCCGCACGGCACCTCGGCCGCCGTGACCGGGACCTCGACCGCGACGCGATCGCCGACCGCCATCGACCAGGTGCCGCACGCGTCGCCGGCGCCGAGCACCGGCCCTGGCAGCGCAACCGGCGCTCCCTGCGCGCACGTGTCCAGCGGATCCTGTGCCACGCACGCCATCAACATGATCCAGCGCCTCATCACGCCCCCCGGGCGGTCCTGCTACCCCCGGCGGCGGGGGAGGCGCCAACGGGGGGCGCTCGCGCACCAACCCGCCGACGAAGGTCCAACGCCCACTCACAAAGAGGGGTCAGGTCGATCACTTTCGACGACGCACGAAAATCGCCTCATTGTCGAGGTTCGCCTGTTCGCGGATCGCCTCCGGCGAAAGTGATCGACCTGACCCCTGGTTGAGGCGCTCGCCGAAGCACGAGCTGGTTCGCCGGTATCTGCGCGACCGTCGGGCCGTCGGCGAATGTGAACGACCTGACCCCTGCCTAGGGCGCTCGCCCCAGAACGTACGTGATTCGCCGGAATCTGCGCGATCGGAATGTGATCCTCGTCGCGCGCGCACCCGCGCGGTTCGCCGACCGAGGTCCAACGCCCACTGCCACAGAGGGGTCAGGTCGATCACTTTCGACGACGCACGAAAGTCGCCTCATTGTCGAGGTTCGCCTGTTCACGGATCGCCTCCGGCGAAAGTGAT
>CAIUDO010000719.1 GCA_903897935.1 uncultured Pseudomonadota bacterium | reverse complement strand
GCGCTGGCCCGCGTTGAACAGGTCGGTCTCGAGGTAGATCTGGCCGTCGGTGATGGAGATGACGTTCGTGGGGACGTACGCCGAGACGTCGCCGGCCTGCGTCTCGATGACGGGCAGCGCGGTGAGCGAGCCGGCGCCGGCCGCGTCGCTCATCTTGGCGGCGCGCTCGAGCAAGCGGCTGTGCAGGTAGAAGACGTCGCCCGGGAACGCCTCGCGGCCCGGCGGGCGCCGCAGCAGCAGCGAGAGCTGGCGGTACGCGACCGCGTGCTTCGACAGGTCGTCGTACACGATCAGGGCGTGCATGCCGTTGTCGCGGAAGAACTCACCCATCGTGCAGCCGGTGAACGGGGCGAGGAACTGCAGCGGGGCCGGCGCGGCGGCGGCGGCGCTGACGACGCAGGTGTACTCCATCGCGCCGTTGCGCTTGAGCGCCTCGACGACCTGCGCGACCGTGGACTGCTTCTGGCCGATCGCGACGTAGAAGCAGTGCACCTTGCGCTTCGGATCGTCCTTGAAGACCTTCTGCGCGATGATCGTGTCGATCGCGACCGCGGTCTTGCCGGTCTGGCGGTCGCCGATGATGAGCTCGCGCTGGCCGCGGCCGACCGGGGTCATGGCGTCGATCGCCATGATGCCGGTCTGGAGCGGCTCGTGCACGGACTTACGCTTGACGATGCCGGGCGCCTTGATCTCGACGATGCGGCGCTCGTTCGACTCGATCGGGCCGAGGCCGTCGATCGGGTTGCCGAGCGCGTCGACGACGCGGCCCATGACCGCGGGGCCGACGGGCACCTCGACGATGCGTCCCGTGCGCTTGACCTCGTCGCCCTCGTGGACCGTGACGTCGCTGCCGAACAGCGCGGCGCCGACGTTGTCGGACTCGAGGTTGAGCACCATGCCCACCAAGCCGCCCTTGAATTCGAGCAGCTCACCGGCCATGGCGTTCTCGAGGCCGTAGATGCGGGCGACGCCGTCACCTACCGACAGCACGGTGCCGGTCTCGGAGACCGACACGCGGGACTCGTAGTCCCGGATCTGCTGCTTGAGGATCTGGCTGATCTCGTCAGCGCGGATGTCCATCTGGATCTCCAGGGAGCGGATTGCGCCCGATCTTGCGGGCACGTTGGATAAGGAGAGGGATCAGGCCTCGGCCGACAGCCGGGCAGAGAGCAGGGTCGAGCGCATCCGGTCGAGGCGGCTCCGCAGCGACGCGTCGTACACGACGCCGCCGAGGTGCGCGACCATCCCGCCGAGCAGCTCGGGCGCCACTTCGGTCTGGAGCACCACGCGCTTGCCGGTGCGGCGCTCGAGCGCGGCGCGGACCTCGGCTTCGAGGGCCGGGGTGAGCGGCTCGGCGGACTGGACCCGCACGCGCACGCGGCCGGCCCGCTCATCGGCTTGCTCACCGAAGATCTCGATGATGAGCAGCAGGGCCTCCATGCGGCCCTTCTCGAGCAACAGCCCCAGGACGTTCGCGGACATCGGGTGCAGGCCGAACCGGCGCACCACGGTGCCGAGCACGTTGCGGCGCTCCTCGAGGGTGAACACGGGGGTACACAAAGCTGCGTACGCCTCTTTTCCGGGGCCCCGGAACGAGTCGGCGACGCGCCGCAGGTCGTCCCACAGGCGCTCGGTGGTGTGCGTGTCGTCGCCGATCTCGAGCAGGGCGCGTGCCCACCGCTCGGCGATGGTCCTGTCAACGGCCATCGGAGCCCTCCAACGAGGTCAAGAAGTCACGCGCGAGGCGGCGCTGATCGTCGGGCTGGACCTGGCCGCGCAGCGCCTGCTCGGCCAATTGCACCGCGAGCTCCACCGCTTCGGCGCGCAGCGCCTGCCGCGCCCGCACCGTCTCCTCGTTGATGTTGCGACGGGCCGTCTCCCGCACGCGGTCGGCGGACTCGTTGGCGCGGCGCATCAACAGCTCCTCGTCGAGCGCGAGCTCCTTGATCGCCTGCGCCCGCATCGTCTCGACCTCGGCTTTGAACGCGTCGAGACGACGATTCAACTCTTGGTGCTCGGCGCGCGCTTCGTCGCGCATCCGGGCGGCCTCTTCGAGCTCGATCCGGACCGCTGCGGCCCGGTTCTTCATCGCGTCCGTAGCCGGGCGGCGCGCGTAGGTGACGAGGATCGCGCCGAAGATCGCGAGGTTGAACAGGTGCTGGAGCACGTTCGGCACGACGTACGCGCCGCTGTCGGGGTCGCGCCAGTTCGCGGCGCCGTCGCCGTCGTCGTCATCGCTGTAGGTGACGTGGTGGGTGTCCGCCGACTCGTGGCCCTCTTCAGCGGCCTCCGAGCCACCGTGCCCGCCACCACCAGCCGCGAACGCCGCAGAGCCGGCGAGGCCCGCGACCAGGAGGAGCACCAGCGGCAGATTGAAGAAGCGCGACATCAGGCCACCTCCCGACCCAGGACCTGGCCGGCGATCGAGCGGCCCAAGGTGGACGCTTGGGCGCGGAGCTCCGAAGACGCACGCGCGCGCTCGTCGGCGATGCGGGCGACCGCCACCTTCACGTCGGCGTCGGCGGCGTTGCGCGCGGCGGACAACAAGGCGGCCTCGCTCGCGACGGCCTTCGCGCGGATCTCGGCGCGCAGTCCGGCGATCTCGGCGCGCGCCGCCAACAGGCGCTTGTCGATCTCGGCCCGACGATCGGCGATCTCGTGCCGCAGCGTATCGGCCTCGTGCCGCGCGCCCTCGGAGGCAGCCTTACGCTCCTCCAGGTACGCATACAGCGGCTTGAACAGGATCACGGTGACCCCGCCGAAGGCCACCAAGAACGGCAGCACCATCAGCGCGGCGAACACGGGATTCGGAAAGATCTCCATCCAACCCTACCCACGACGTACGAGCGTCGAAAGGCCGCGCGGATATCACGAACTGCGGCGGTGGGCACCGTGGCCCAATGCAACGCTTCGATGCGTCCGCGGAGGCGTCAGCCAGGGCCCGAACGACCAAAGCAGACGGATCAGCCAGGACCCGGCCACTCGAACGCGACCAGCAGCGACGTCCGGGTCGACACCAACGACGACAACACGCCGACCTCCGCGGACCGGATCACGCCCCAGTGCGCTTCCCCGACGAACGACAAGCCGAGCGAGACGTACGGCACCGGCCGGATCTCCGCGCCGAGGCCGAGGCGAGCGCCGAACCCACCGAGGCGCAAGCGGTCTTCGTAGGCGGCGGTGTCGGCGGCGGCCTGCTCGTCGTCGTCGTACCCGTTGGAGACGTCGCGCGCGCTCGGTATGTCACCGTACACGCCGGCCACCACCCACGGTGTGGGTCGCGCCGCGATCCGACGTGTCAGACCGACGCGCAGATCCACGCCCGGGCGCACGACGCCCCAGTGCCGCGCCTCGTACACGTCCCCGGTCCAGGTGGTGCTTTGCAGCCTCGCGATCCCGAGCGTGCCCATGAGGCCCACCCGAGGGCCGAACCACGCGCCGCCGTACGTCGAGAGCGACGGCCGGACGAGCCCGTCGAACTCCCCGACGCCGAGCCCGCTCGTGCGCCCGTCTTCGACCATGGTGAGGTCGGATCGCGAGAGCGGCGCCCAATCAACCCCGAACACCGGGATCGGGCCCGCGACCGCGGCGCTCATCAACAACCCGGCCAGCATCGCCCCTCCGCGCACGAGTCAAGGCCGGTGAGGATAAGGCCTGCGCATGCTGTTGTCCTCGCTGACCGCCGAAGGGCTGCGCCGTCCCGTCCATCACGTCGCCCATGGGGCGCCCCTCGTCGACGTGCCGGGCGGGGCCGACGGCGTCGCGGCCGGCGACGCGCTCGAGCTGGCGTTCCTCGCCCTCGGAGGGCCAAACCTCGACGATCGACTGCGCGCGCTCGGCCTCGTCACCGCCCCCGAGCTCGCGGTGACGCACACCGCGGCGCGCCCGGCGCAGATCCGCGGCCTGGATCCCCACGGCGTGCGCGCGCTGACCGCGCCCGCGACCGGCCGCGTCGGGCCGTCCGTGACCATCCAGATCGAGCTGGTGCCCGACCCCATCCTCGCGGGCCAGCTCTGGCAGATGGCCACGCGCGATCCAAGGATCGCGGCTGGTGTTGGCGAGGGCACGCTGTCGTTTCGGATCGGGTGGTTGTTCACGCGGGGGGGAGACGTCGCCTCGGTCGACGTCCTGCGGGTCGGGTTCGGCGACGTCTCCATCTCGACGGCGAGCGACCGCCCCACGTGGTTCGAGGAGCTGTGCGCGTCGGTCGCCAGCAGGTTTCACCGCCAGCGCTTCGACGGCGGTCCCGCCATCGCGGGGCGCCTGTGGTCCGCCGCGACCAGCGACGACCCGGCGCGCCGGGCCCACGCCGCCGCGCTCGCCGCCGCCGCCGCCGACGCCCCGTTCCACCTCGGCCGGGTCGAGCTCGTTCACGACGGGTCGTCGTATCAACCGTGCTTCGGCGCCGAGCTGCTCCGGTACGACCGCGCTGGCCGGTGGGCGGCCGACGCCTTGTCGTTGCTCGACGCGGCGCTGCTGCGTCGACCGGAGCTGTTGTTCGTGGAGCAGCCCGGCGCCACCGCCCCCGACGCCGCGGCGGTCCGCGCCTGGCTCGAGGCCCTCACGAACGACGCTGCGTCGCCGCTGCGGCAGGTCTGGTCCTGTTGAGCCGCGCGGTCTGCACGCGTTGTGGTGCGGATCGGGCCGCGATCGAGCTCGCGTGCCCGGGCTGCGGCCATCGCCCGTCCAGGGACGGCCTCCTGGTCGCGTGGCTGGTCTCGGACGCGAACTTGTCCTCGGACGACCTCGACGCCGCGGCGGCGCGCATCAAGGCCGGTCAGCCACTGCACCCCACCCGCGCCCAGCTCGAGCGGGCCCGCCGGGCCCTGGGCGCGCACCTCACGAGCGACCCGGGGTTGCCGGTGTCCCAGCGCGTCGCGCTGCTCGTGGTGGGCCTGGCGATCACGCCGCTCCCAGGGCTGATCCTCTGGTATTGGTGGCGGGCATCACGGCCCCGCGCGTCCCTGCAGGCGCTCGCGCTCTCGCTCCCAGCCGGCGTCTTCTACATCGTGCTCGTGCTGGTGCTCCGGCTCGCATGATCCGCGCAGCCGGCCCCCGCGGCGACCGGCACCAACGAGAACGAGCTCGCGGCGTCGTCGGGGATCACCTCGGGCATCTGCCGCAGGAACGGGTGGTCGGCGACCAGCACCACCGACTCCAGCAGCGGCGTGCGCGCACCACCCTCGAGTGTCCCGTCCCGACCGACGAACCCGTCGAGCACGACCCGCGCGCGCTGCACCACGTCGATCGCGTGCCGGCCGACGCCGGTGATCGAGACCTCGATGGTCGCCCCGGGCCGCCCGTCGCCGTCCCAGTCGTACACGCGTGGATCGTCGACGCTGGCCGGCAGCGACGCGTCCGCCGACCCGTCGTACCCCACGCTCGCGACGCCCAGATCCGCGTGCACCCGCCAGCCGTCTCCGTCGCCGACGACCACCATCGGGGCGCGCGTCGCGGGCACGGCAGCCAGGAACGCCTCGGGCACGTGCGTGCGCGTGAACGAGGTCCCACCTTCGATCTCGACCGAGCACACCTCGAGCTGCACCAACGACCAGCCGTCGCCGTCACGCACGACCTCGGCGACCGAGCGCGTCACGGTGACCGACCGGATCCGCCCGATGACGGGCACGCGGGCGTACGACGCGAGCCGCGTCACGAACAGGTAACGACCGTCGACATCGGGCCCGCGCGACGGTGGCGCGACCTCTGCTGCGACATCGACCGGGATCATCGCTCCCCCAACGCGGACAACGCGGCCACCGCGGCCTGCTTTCCAGACAACAGACACAGCGGCATCCCGCCGCCCGGGTGCGCGCTCCCAGACGCCAGGAACAGCCCCGGGACGTCGGCGAGCGCGTTCGGAGGCCGCTGGAACGCCGCCGTCGGCGCGTTCGACGACGCCCCGTAGATCGCGCCCCGGGTCCCAGGGAACCGCGACGCGAGGCCGGTGGGCGTGCGCTCCCACACGACCTCGCCCTCGACGCCCGCCCGCGCGAGCCGCCCCAGCACCGCCGCACGCAGCGCCCGCCAGGTCTCGTCGGAGCGCGGCCCCACGAGCGGCTCCGCGGGCGCGTTCGCCATGACGAACAGCGGCTCGTGCTCCGCCCAGCCCAACCGCGCGTGCGCCTTCTCGGGCGCGCACACATAGACGGTCGGGTCGACGGGCGGCCGATCGTGGTCGAACACGTCGGCGAATTCATCGGCGTAGCGCCCGGGGAACCACACGGCGTGTGGGGCGCGCCCGGCGTCCCGCCGGGCCTTGAGCACCGCCACCCACCCGGACATCGACGGGACGGCGTCTCGCCGGAGCGAGCGCGGCCGCTGCGCGAGCAGGTCCCCGGCGAGGTGCGCGGCGTCGGCGTTGCAGACGACCGCACGCGCTGCGACGTGCTCCCCAGCGGCGGTGACGACGCCGACCGCGCGCCCCCGCTCCACCACGACCCGCGCGACCGGGCAACCGAGCTGGAACCGCACGCCGAGGTGCGTCGCGCGCGCGACCAGGGCCCGCACGAGCGCGTGCACGCCCCCGCGGACGCCGTACCCACCGAGGCCGAGCTCCACCCAGGCGATGCAGGCGAGCGTCGCGGGGGCGACCCGCGGATCACTCCCGTTGTAGGTCGCGTATCGAGCGAGGAGATCCCGAAGGGCCGGGTGCGACACCCGCGCGGCGATCGCGGCGCCGAACGTGGTGTGACCCTGGATCTTCGTGAGCGCCCACAGCGCGCGAGGCGACGCCAGCGTACCGAAGGACGGCGGCGGGCCCTTGACGAACCACGGCTGGGCGACCTCCCAAATGCCACGGCTGTACGCCATGAACGACGCGAACTCGGCGCGCGCGGCCGACCCGAGCGCCCGCTCGATCTCGTCGAGCGTGGCGGCGAGCTCGTGGTGGACCACGAGCGACAATCCGTCCGGATAATGGTAATGAAACGCCGGCTCGGGCTGGATCAGGTCCACGTGGTCGGCCCGCCGGGCGCCCGACACTTCGAACAGCTCGTCGAGCACATCGGGCATCGTCAACACCGACGGCCCGGTGTCGACCTCGACCCCGTCGATCACGACCACGTCGGCCTTCCCGCCGGGCCGCGGCCCCGCTTCCAGCACCGTCGTCGCGACCCCGGCCGCGGCGAGCCGGATCGCGGCGGCGAGGCCGCCGAGGCCGGCGCCGATGACCACCGCGTCAGCCACGCTGCGCCCCCATCACGCGGGCGAACCACGCCAACACGCGCGCGCCGAGCCCATCTTGCACCGGCCCCGCCGACGGCGCCAACCACGCGCCGGCAAGCGCGCCCCGATCAGCGTCGACGTCGATCGCGTCGAGCTCAGCGACGAGGGCTCGCTCGAGCCGCGCGAGCAGATCCGGCCCCGCGGGCACCGGCGCGCCCACCGCCGCCACCCCGGCGGGCACGTGCCGGTCCCGGAACGGGTACCCGAGCGCGACCGGCACCACCGGGGCGCGGCTCGCGCGCTGGAGCAGCTCCACCCCCGACCGGACGTCGAGCGGGCGAAGGTGCGCCGGCCGTTCGCGGCCTTGCGGGAAGATCCACACGCTCCGACCGGGGCCGTCGAGGTGGCGGGCCGCGCGCCGGACGCCGACGAGCGCGCTCGGACCGGAGCTTCGATCCACCGCGATCGCGCCGATCCACGGCAACCACGGCACCCGGTCGAGCGACGCTTTGTCGACGATCACACGGGCATCGGCGCGCACCGCCTCGTCGATCATCAACATCATCAAGCCGTCCCACCAACACACGTGGTTGGCCGCGATGATCACGGGGCCCGCGGCGAGCGCCGACCGAAGCGTGTCGAGGCCACGCAAGAACACACCATCGAGACCGACCTTGGCTCGCTGCACCGCGTGGCGCCGCGCGAGCCGCACCGCGAACGGCTTCACGATGCTCGCCCCGCACCGACCAGGGGAGCGGCAGGCTCGTCCGACGAAGTCGGCCGAACCGAAGCGACCGCCGGGAGGGCGGATTCCGTGGCGTGCCCATACGCTCGACCGCGCCACTCGACGCGCCCGCGCACCGACCACCACCACGAGTTCATCGCGATCCCCACGAGCACCAACACCCCGACCGGGTGCGCAGCGACCCCGGACCACGGGTGGGCGAACCGCGACGCGAGCGCGACGCGCACGAGCACGTTCGCGGCGACCCCGACCGCCGCCGGGACCAGCAGCGAGGGCTGCCACACACTCGCGCCGAGCAGCCCGTACGGAGCCACGAACGCCCAAAGATACAGGGCCACCACCGCCGCCAACGCGAACGGGCTGCCGCCGAGGCCGAGGTAGAGGTTCTTCGAGAAGCCGCGCACCACCGACGCGGCGTCGGCGTACATCCGGCACGTCGCGACCTGGGCGCCGTCGGCGAACACCACCCGCTCGCCCACCCGCTTCGCGCGCCCGCAGAACGCCATGTCGTCTACGATCTGGTCCCGCACCGACGCGAACCCCCCGATCGTGTCCCAGGCGCCGCGCCGGACCGCGAGGAGCTGACCGTTCGCAGCCAAGAACCTTGGGTCTCGGCTCCACCAGATCAACGGGAGCGGCAGCCAGCTCGTGTAGGTCAACGTGAGCAGCGGAAGCACCAGCCGCTCGACGGCGCTGCCCATCACCTGGAGCGGCAACGCGGTGACCACGCCCGCGTCGTAACGATCGAGCAGGTCCAGCATCCGCGCCACGCCGTCGGCGCGCAGCGCGACGTCGGCGTCTACGAACAGCAGCACGTCCCCGGTCGCCGCTTCGCCGAGGCGCTGACACGCGTGCGGCTTGCCGACCCATCCGGCCGGAAGCGGGCCGCCGCGCACCACGCGCAGCGCGGGGAGCTCGGCCGCGAGCCGCGCG
>CAIUDO010000718.1 GCA_903897935.1 uncultured Pseudomonadota bacterium | reverse complement strand
GCTCGCTGGTGCTGCCGCCCGGCGGCTACGCGGTGCTCGCGGAGGGCTCCGACGCCGACCGCCCGGCCCACGTCGACTACGGCGCCGGTGGCGACCTCGACACCGACCGCAACGGCAGCGGCGATCCGTGGCCCGTCGCCGGCTACGTCGCGCTGTCGGCGTGCGGCGACGAGGTGGACCGCGTGGTGTTCGACGCGCTGCCGACGGCGGGCTCGTGGTCGCTGGGCACCGTCCCGCCCGCCGCCGACGACAACGACGACCCCGGCGCGTGGTGCGCCGACACCGCCCCGTCCGACGATCCCACCCAACTCGGGCTGCCCGGCTCGCCCGGCGTCGAGAACCGCCCATGTCCCACCCCGTGACGCGCCGCCTGCTGCTGCCGCTGCTCGCCGCCACGCTCGCGGCCTGCGGCGCCACCGAGGCCACCCGGTACTCCCGCAAGGCCGCGCAGGAGAGCCTCGGCAAGCTCGAGAGCCCCGGCCTCGCCATGGGCGAGTTCCGGCTCACCAAGGTCGTCGACGGCGACACCATCCGGGTCGACGGCCTCGACAGTTCGCTGCGCCTGCTGGCCCTCGACACCGAGGAGACCTTCAAGAACGAGAAGGACCGGCGGGCGTTCGAGCAGGGCTGGGAGAAGTACCTCGAGCTCAAGCGCGGCGGTTCGAAGCGCCCGGTCAAGGCGGCCACGCCGATGGGCGAGGCCGCGTACGCGTTCGCCAAGGAGTTCTTCGAGGGCGTCGACGTCGTGCGGCTGGAGCTCGACAACCCGCGCGAGATCCGCGACCGCTACGACCGCTACCTCGCCTACGTGTTCGCCCAGAAGGACGGCCAGTGGGTGAACTTCGCCGTGGAGTCGATCCGCGCGGGGATGAGCCCGTACTTCTCGAAGTACGGCTACTCGCGGCGGTTCCACGAGGAGCTGGTGGAGGCCGAGCGCGAGGCGCGCGCCGCCCAGCGCGGGATCTGGGATCCCAAGACGATGCACTACCCCGACTACGACCTGCGCAAGCCTTGGTGGACGGCGCGCGCGGAGTTCATCGCCGAGTTCGACCGCAAGGCCCGCGGGCGCACCGACCACATCAGCCTCACGGACTACGACGCGCTGGCGCGGCTGGAGCGGCTCGAGGGCAGCGAGGCCACCGTGATCGGCACCGTCGCGGAGCTGCGCCTGGGCGACCGCGGCCCGTCGAAGGTGCTGCTCAGCGGCCGGATGCGCGGCGGGTTCCCCATCGTGTTCTTCGACAAGGACGTGCTCGCCTCCACCGGGCTGGCGCGCTGGAAGAGCGAGTACGTCACCGTGCGCGGCGTCGTCACGTCGTACGTCAACAAGCGCACCAAGCGCGCGCAGCTCCAGATCGTCGTCGAGCGGCCCAGCCAGGTCGCGGTTTCGAAGATCCCGGGGCTCGAGAACCCCGCGGACGTCCTCGACGACGACCTCGACGAAGAAGCGGACGACGACGCCGCGCAGGCCGCCCGCTCCAACTGAACCCGCGCCCACCCCGGCCCGCGCCGCCGCCCCAGCGCCCTCCGCAGCACTCCGAGCCACCGAGGAGCACCATGTCCAAGCCCACTCTCCTGCTGACCCTCCCCGCGCTGGGCGCGCTCGCCG
>CAIUDO010000717.1 GCA_903897935.1 uncultured Pseudomonadota bacterium | reverse complement strand
CGAACGCCAAGACGTCGCTCGATGGCAGGTCCAGCGGCGTGACCACCCCCGAGCGCACGTCGTGGGCGGTTCCGGCGCGCACGTCGCGCACGGCCACCACCGTGACCCCGGCGATCTCGGCGGGCGGCCGCGCCCGAAGGCCCTCCATCACGGCGACGATGCGTGCCGCGCCGTCGGCCCCCACGAGGGTGCGCGAGCGCTGGCCGGTGGTGTGCACGCCGTGGGCGCGCGCGAGGTCCTCCAGCCGGTCGACGAGCGTGCGGCCCCGCGCGCGCTCGTAGGCGACGAGATCCGCGACCAGGACCGCTGCCGACACGCCGTCTTTGTCACGCACGACCGAGCCTGCGGAGTAGCCGAGCGCCTCCTCGAACCCCACGACGAACCGGCCGCCGCCGCGATCCCAGTCGATCGCCTTGTTTGCGATCCACTTGAACCCAGTCAACGTCTCCGCGTAGGTGGCGCCGTACGACGCCGCGACGCGCGCCAGCAGCGCGGTGCTGACGATCGTGGTGGCGACGAGCGCCTGCGGGCCGCCGCCCCCGGACGCCAACAGGTCGTCGGCGAGCAGCACCCCGACCTCGTTGCCGGTGAGCACGCGGTAGCTGCCAGGCGCCACGCGCACCGCGACGGCGAGCCGATCGGCGTCGGGGTCGTTCGCGAGGATCGCGTCGGCGTCGACCTCGCGGGCGAGCGCCAGCGCGAGGTCGAGCGCGCCGGGCTCCTCTGGGTTCGGGAACTTGACCGTGGGAAAGTCGGGATCTGGGTCCGCCTGCGCGGTCACGAGGTGCAGGGTGTGCCCCGCGGCGGCCATCGCCTCCTCGATCGCGACCCGGCCGACACCGTGCATCGCCGTGTAGACGAATCGCGCGGCGGCCGCGCGGTGCACCCGCAGCGCCGCAATGGCGTCCATCCAGGCGGTGTGCGCGGACCGCGGCACCGGCATCCATTCGACGGGCATCGGCGCGTCGACCCGCCCCAACGCGTCGAGCCGCGCCTCGATCGCGGCGTCGTGCGGAGGGACGATCTGTGCCCCGTTCCCGGCGTACACCTTGTACCCGTTGTCGCCCGGCGGGTTGTGGCTGGCGGTGACCATGATGCCCGCCGCCGCGCCCAGGTGCGTGACCGCGAACGCCAGCTCAGGCGTAGGCACGACGTCGTCCCAGCTCCAGACGGGGATCCCGTGGGCGGCCAGCACCGCGGCCGCGTCGGCGGCGAACGCGCGGGACATGCGCCGCCCGTCGAACCCGATCACCACCCCGCGGTCGACGACGTCCGGGCAGTCGCCGCACAGGTGCTCGGCGAGGGCGGTGGTGACGCGGAGCACGGTCAGCCGCGACATCGCCGTCGGACCGGCGCCGATCGGCCCCCGCATGCCGGCGGTGCCGAACGCAAGCCGACCGCCGAACATCACCGAGAGCGCGGCTCGATCGTCGCGCTCGATCAGATCGTGAACCAACGCGCGGGTGCGCGGATCGGGATCCTGTTCGACCCACGCGCGCGCCACCGCGACGACGTCCAGCGATTCACCCATGACGCCCCCTCACCCGACCGATTGGGCGCGCCGTAAGCGCCCCATCCCGGTCGCGCAAGCGGTTCAATGGGCGAGGACCTCGGAGCGCACCGCCTCGACCTGGCTGGTCAAGTAGCCAACCAGCGCGACGCGCGCGGCCGCGATCAGCGGCGGGCTGTGCGCCGTTCGTGGATCGGCGACGATGTCGGGGTCCAACATCGCCGTCCACTCGTCGAACAGGTCGACCAGCGGGAATTTCTCGACCTCGTCGCAGGTCTCGAGCACCACGCGCTCGTAGTCCGCGAGGCACGCCGGGGTGTCCAAACACCACTGGAACAGGTTCCCGAACCCCCGGTACGGACCGTACGTGTCGGACCACCCGATGGTCCACGTGAAGTCGGTACCGGATGGGATGAACTGGATCAGGTCCGTCACGGGATCGTGGTAGAAACGGTAGTTGTTCGGCGACTTATAGCCGTCCCAATGCATCACGATGGCCTCGATGGCCATGTAGCGATGAAACTGTGGCATGTCAACGAGGTGCTTGAGCACCTCGTAGGCGTCGTCGGTGGTCGGGCCGGTGACGATCGCGTCGACGTCCGAGACCACAGCGCGATCCTCGGGTTCCGGGCCCTCCTCGTAGTCGAACGTGCCGCCCCACTGCGACGGACCGAAGTCATCCAGGTTGCCTTCGTACAGCGCGCCGTCTGGATCTTGGTACCAATCCTCGAGGAAGAGGTCGTCGATCGACTCGACGTTCATGTACAAGCCGTACAGCTCGTCATTGACCCACAACCGGGCCCACCCCACCCGCGCCGACGGAATCCCGAGGTTGGCATAGACGAACGCCGTGAGCGCCTCGTGGGTCCACGTCTCGTCGTGGGTGCCGTTGTTGAGCGTGAGGCCCTTGACCCCGCGCAGGCGCCGCCCGGGGACCAGCTCGTTGACGTCGACCTTGAGCGCGGGTTTTCCCGAGAAGGTCTGCGCCGACGCGCTGCCTTTGCGCTTGAGACTCACGTCGGGGAAGAACGCGCCGTCGACCATCATGTCGCCAGGCGCGCTCGGGTAGGTCGGCCAGCCGCCACCGTTGAGGATCTGGATGTTCTCCGCGGTGATCCACAGGTAGATGTCGATCACGCGGTCCTGCGTGTACAGCGCGTCTTTTGGGTTCACGGACTCGGACGGGCGCACGTTGCTCCACCCGGGGGTCGGGAAGATCTGTACCGCCCACGCCTCGCCGTCGGGCCAGCGCGCGAGCGCCTGGTCGCCGACGAGCACGCCGGTCGCGATCCGGTCCGTGGTGACGCCGTCAACGGCGACCTCGAGCGTGTCTCCGTCGGAGGACAGCCCGAACGGCGCGACGTACGGCCCGACACCCTCGTCGTCGGCGGTGATCAGCACCACCGCGCCAGGCGCCAGGACGTCGCCTGCGGGGCCCCTCCAGGTCGCGCCCGAGCCATCCTGGACCGTGACCCGGCCGAGGTCGATCTCCTCCGCGCTGCTGTTGACGAGCTCGAACCAATCCGGGAACGTGAGCTGGGGCGTCATGTAGGACGCGTCGTTGCGCGTCATGACCTCGTTGACGAGCAACGCGGGCGCGTCGAACTCCGGGATCACGGCGAGCGGACGCTCCGCGACGGAGGAGACGGCCTCGACGGCCTCGATGGTCGTGGCCGTGCCGGGCCCCGCCGTCGACGCGCCGAGCTCGGGCGCAGGCGACCCGGTGGGCGCGCCGCACGCGAGCACCCAGACCACCCAGGCGCTCATGGGAGCTCGCACACGAACGGGTTGTTCACCGTGCAGGACTCGTCATTCCACTGCCCGGTCGCCTGCGTTCGTGCGTTGAGGTTCGTCTCCACACAGTTGGCGGTGCCAGCGACATCGTTCGGCTGCCCGCTCGCCCAGCCGGTGAACCCGAGCGGGGTCCCGTCGATCCACTCGTACGTGCCCTCGACCGCGGCGTCCCCGAGGCCGATCCACCACTGCGGCGGGTTCGATCCGCCGATGGACTTCGCGAAGTCGCCGATCTCCGTGTTCTCTTCAGCGGACGTGATGACGGCGAGCGAACCACCGAACACGTCACACAGATCGACGGCCGCCTCCCAGTTGGTGGTGGCCTCGCAGTACAGCCGGTCCCCGTTGGTGGTGCAGTCCCAGCAACCTACGTCTTCGTCGGCGACGCCGTCGCAGTCGTCGTCGACGTCGTTGCAGGTGTCGGCGGCGCCGACGTGCACGGTGGGCGCGAGGTCGTCGCAGTCGCCGGCGCAGATGTCGGTGCCGTCGGCGTCTTCGTCGAGGCGATCCTGGATCACGCCGTCGCAGTCCGTGTCGAGGTCGTCGCAGATCTCTTCGGCGTCCGGCCGCACCGCGTCGTTGTCGTCGTCGCAGTCGCCTTGGCAGGTCGTGAACCCGTCGAGGTCGAGGTCGAAGTCTTCGTCCGCGATGGCGTCGCAGTCGTTGTCGCGACCGTCGCAGATCTCGGGCGTGCCGGGTGAGTTGTAGGGGTCGTAGTCGTTGCAGTCACCCATCACGGGCGACCAACCGTCCCCGTCACCGTCCCACGGCTCGTCTGCGAGGCCCGAGCAGTCGTTGTCGATGCCGTCGTGGGCTTCGAGCTGCCCCGGGAAGATGAAGGGGTCGCCGTCGTCACACTCCTCGCACGCGCCGAAGCCGTCCCCGTCGGCGTCGCGCGCGTCGTCGACGAAGCCGGAGCAGTCGTTGTCGACGCCGTCGCACACCTCGACCCCGAGCGGGTTGACGAGCCCGTCGCTGTCGTCGCAGTCGAGGCCGATGCCCGCGGCGCGACAATCTGCCTCGTCGGCCGCGAAGAACCCATCGGCGTCGAGGTCGAACGTCTCGTCGACGAACGAGTCGCAGTCGTTGTCGAGGCCGTCGCAGAACTCGTGCGCCCCCGCGTACACCCGCGCGTCGGTGGGGGCGCAGTCGTAGACGTCGGCGACGCCGTCGCCGTCGGTGTCGTCGATCGGCTCGGTCGTGGGGGGCGGCGTCGTAGTTGGGGGGGTGGTCGCCGGTTCACCCGTTTCGACGGTTGTCTTGCCGCACGCGACCAGAAGCAGGAGCGACACCGGGAGCCAGTTCATGGAGGGACCTCACGCCGGAGTGTGACGAAACGGCGTCAACGCGATCACCTATCTCAGTCAGCGGCGCGCCGACGAAGATCGAGCGCTCGCGAATACGCGGCGGGGGCGGGGCGTCGGCGGGCGCGCAAAGGAGGAGACGCCATGCACCGCTGGTTGATGCTTTCGCTCGGCCTTGTTGGGGGTTGCGTCGTGTACGACGAGCAGCTGGTCTACGAAGACGACCCGCAGCAGCCGCCGCCCGTCGAGACCGACGTCCCCGTCGACGACGACCCGAGCGACGACACGATGGCGTGGTTCTCGCCCAACCAGGGCGAGCTCGGCACCCACGCGCTCGTCCGACTCGAAGGGGACCTCGACCTGTCCGAGCTGTCGGACATCAAGTTCTTCGGACCGTCCGGGGTCACGCTGCACGGCTTGTTCCAGGACGAGACCGGCTGGTTCGTCTCGCTCGACGTCGGCTTGCCGGCGTGCGACGGGACCGGGGCCGGCGTCGCGGGCGCCAACGACGCGTTCATCGAGTTCTCGGACGGCTTCGCGATCTACCTGCCGAACGCGTTCCTGGTCCAGTAGCCCGGCGCGCCGCCCGGTCGCGGCGCGTCAGCCGGGCCGGGACTGCTGCGTGCAGATCGCCTGAGACCCGTCGACCTGGCAGCGCCACGTCCCCCACCGGATCGGCGAGAACTGTACGGGCGGACCACCCTTGTAGAGCAAGGTGCAGTCGGTGTCGGGCACCGACTGGAACACCACCGTGTGGTTCGTGATGTCGCCCCGGATGCGGGTGCCGTCGACGCACGCGATCTCGAGCTGCTGGTGCGGCGGGTCGTCGGTGAGCAGCACGTTCACCGTGCCCGGCGCGTCGCTCGTCGTGAGGTAGCTGAGGTCCTGCTGCGAGCAGGTGCCGGGCACGCAGTTCCACGCGCCCGCGTCGTCGATCGTGCCGAGCGCCTGCACGAGGTGCGCGGTGCACGCGCCGGTCGGTACGGTCGCGAACTCGGCGACCCCCTTGACGACCGGGGCCTGGGTCTTGACGCCGCCGCAGTCCAGCACGACGACCACGGCCCGCGGCTCGGTGACCTTGACGGTGAGCGGGGCCCCGACGGCGAGCGGAGCGAGCAGGGTCCACAACATCGACGCCTCCACGACACAGCGCCCCTAACGCGGGGGGGCGCCGCGCGTCCTACGGCGGCTCGTCGTCGGACCACGCAGGATCGAGCGCGCTCTGCCACGCGTTGGGGGACTCGGCGAGCGCGTCGACGAGGTCGCCGACGGGCGGCCGCCCCAACGTAGCGGTGTCCCCGACGACGACCAGCAGCCGGCGCGCGCGGGTGAGCGCGACGACCCACCGGCGCCGGTCGGCGACGAAGCCGAGGCTACCGGCGCCGCCGTCGGACCGCACCCAGGACACGACCACGGCCTCGAACTCCTGCCCTTGTACGCCGTTGACCGTGGACACGTGCACGTCAGGCAACCGCTCCCGCAGGCGACGCACCTGACCCGCGTACGGCGTGACCACCGCGATCGCGCCCGCCGACACGCCGGCGCCGCGTAGGCGACGCACCACCTGCGCGACCACCGCCGCTTCGCCCGGGTTGTGCCACGAGCCGAGCACCGGGTCGAACACGTGGTCGGCGCCCGCCCCCGCGGTGTCGACCAGGACCACCGAGCGCTCGGTCAGCTCGGTCGCGTCGACGCCCGGGAGGTCGACGAGCCGGTGCGCGCGCACAGACTCCGCGGCGATCAAGCCTGGGTATACGCCACCGACCAGCGCCATCACGCGCTCGTTCATCCGATGCTGCACGTCGAGGCGAGGCGCCGCCCCGGAGGCGGCGAGGCGGGCCAGGACCGACCGCTCGAGCGGGTTGCCGGGCTGCATCACGACCGGGCCGAGCTGGTGCGGGTCGCCGACCAGCACCATCCGCTCGACGAACGGCACCACGGACCACACCGACGGCTCGAGCGCCTGGGTGGCTTCGTCGACAATGGCGGTCCGGGCGCGGACGGCGTCGCCCGAGGTCCGTGACGTCCCGGCGAAGGTCCCCAGCGTCGTCACCATGACCTCGGCCGCCTCGAGCGCGGCGTCGCGGGCGCGGCGGGACAGGGCGCGCAGCTCGTCCCGCAGGCGGCGCGCCTCGACGCCAGTCGCCCGCCCGACGTCCCGCTGGAGCAGCTCGATCGCGCGGCCGTACGGGCCCAGGGCGACCGCGGTCGCCAAGGTGTGCGGCGCGACGTCCTTCGCGATGCGGCTGGCCGCGCCGGGCCGAACCACCCGTAGGCCAGCGGCGGCGAGGCGACGGACCAGGTGGTCGGTCGCAGCGTTGCTGTCGGCGAGCACCCACAGGCGCTCCCCCGCCGCGACCAACGCGCGCGCCATCGAGACGATCACCGTCGTCTTTCCGGTGCCCGGCGGGCCGTGGATCCACGCGAGGCCCGGGCTCGCCAGCGCGGCACGCGCGGCCGCGAGCTGGGAACCGTCGAGGTCCGGGAGCGGCGGCGGCGGCGGGTCGTACGGGCGGGGCGCCGTGGGGCGCCCTGCGAGCAGCGCGTCGCGCAACAACGAGCGGTGCCGCTCCGCGGCCCCGAGCCCGGCGCGCATCCGATCGAACGTGGTGGTGTCGACGAGGCGGGTGACCGCGAGCAGCCCCGCCGGCGCGTCGTCGGACGACACGTCGACCTCGACATCGGCGCCGTCGGCCTCAGCGTCGAGCACCCGCCCGACGGGCCCGACTTCGGGCGACGCGAGGCCGCCGATGCGCACTAGGTCGCCGGCGCGGATCCCGTCGTGCAGCGCGCCGCCGACGGCGGGCAGCACGGTCAGCACGCCGCCGTCGGGGCCCGGGGCCCACGCGACCCCGCGCACCGGCGCCCAGGTGACGCCCGACCGCACGCGCTCCGGCACGGGCGCGCTGCACAGCCGCTGGTGCTCGGCGACCTGCCACGCCCGCTCGGCGTCGAGCGCGGCGCGCAGGTCGGCGAACGTCACCGCGGCGGACACAGGTACACGCCGAACACGGAGAAGGGCGCGTGCTCGGGCACCCGCCGCCCGAGCACCGCCTGCAGCGCGAACGCCGTCGGCAGGTCCGGGACGAGGTGATGGATCGGGTCGACCGCGAACCCCCACGCGGCGCGCCACGCCTCCGCTTCTCCTTCGGTGAGGAAGCCACAATTCGTGAGCGCGCTGGGGAAGACGCCGTCCGAGACGTCCCACCCGAGCAACGTCCACGCGGGGTCGCGCCCGTGCGGGAGCGTCGCGACGTCGGGCTGGCCCGGGCCGACCCACACCGTGATCGCGATCGCGACCGCGCCGTCCGGGACCGGCGGCAACGACGGCGACGGCGCTTCGATCGCCCCGTCCGGGCGCGGCCACACCGCCGGATCGACCGACAGCGGCGCGCTCGCGTCGGGGCGCAGCAAGAACGATGCCCTTCGGGTGGCGTCCCACGCGCGCGCGGACACGTCTGGCGCGACGCGGACGTCGAACCCGACGACGCGCTCCTGCCACGGCCCATCGCTCATGCGCGCCTCGACGTCACGACCCCGACCCCACCGACCCGTTGACCTACCGCGGGCCTCCGCCCGGCGCGAGCGGAGCGCGCGTTGATAGAGTCCGCGGCGGAGGCGCGATGGACTCCGTCATCGACCGCTGGCTCACGATACGACGGTGGCTGGAGCGCGACCTGGTCGGCGGGCCACGCGTCCCGATGGCGTGGATCATCAACGTGCAGAAGGGCGGTACGATGCCGTTCGTCCTGCTCCTGATGGTCCTGTCCGGCAATTGGAGCCTGTCCGCGTGGACCTACCTCGCGCTGCACGGCACCTACGGGCTGTGTTGGCTGCTCAAGGACCGGGTCTTCCCCGACCCGAACTTCGACCAGCCGGTCACGCTGCCGAGCGCGTTCGTCGCGTGGGCCGCGGTGCTCGGTCCTTACTGGGTCATCGCCGCGCTGGCGGTGCTCCGCCCCCTGCCGGACGACGTCCAGCTGATGGCTGGCGCGACGATCCTGCACACGCTCGGGGTCGTCATCATGATGGGCGCCGACACGCAGAAGTTCTTCGTGCTCCGCGCGCGCAAGGGCCTGATCACCGACGGCTGGTTCGCGAGGATCCGACACCCGAACTACCTCGGCGAGATGATGCTGTACGCGAGCTTCGCGCTGCTGGCGCGGCACCCGGCGGCGTGGGTCATCTTGCTCGCCGTGTGGTCGCTGGTGTTCGCGCCGAACATGTGGGCCAAGGAGCGGTCGATGGCCCGCTACCCGGAGTGGGCGGCGTACCGGGCGCGGACCGGATTGTTGTTGCCGAAGATCCTCTGACGCGCCGCGTGGGCGGCAGTTCCTCGCGCGGGGCGCGCGCGACGCTGGTACAGTCGTCGCGGTGTCACCCGACCGCCACCTGCTGTTGCCCAGCCGCCACCTCGGCCGTGACGTCCACCTGTGGACCCACGGGTGGTACGGCGCGCCCGTGCTCGTGTTCCCGACCGCGAGCGGCATGGCGCACGAGTGGCAGCTCGGAGGCGCGATCGAAGCGCTGCGGCCGCTGCTGGCGGCGGGGCGCATCAAGCTCTATTGCCCAGAGAGCAACGCGAGCGAGACCTTCTTGGCACGCACCGGTACGCCCGCCGAGCGCGTCGCACGCCACGAGCGCTACGAGCGCTTCGTCGTCGACGAGCTCGTCCCGTGGATCCGCCAGGACTGCCGCACGCCCGACCTCCCGATCGCCACGGTCGGCGCCAGCCTGGGCGCGTTGTACGCCGCCCGCATGACCCTGGCGCGCCCCGAGACGTTCCGGTGGTCGTTGTGCTTGAGCGGCCGCTACAGCGCAGCGGGCTTCTTGCCCGAGCTCGACGCCGACCCGATGGGGCTCGTCGCCACGATGTCGGAGGAGCGGACCGAGCACGTGCGACGGTCGACCCGGCTGGTGCTCGTCGTCGGCCAGGGTCCCCACGAAGGCGCCTGCTTGCCCGAGACGCTCCGGCTGTCGGACCTGCTCACCGCGCGCGCGGTGCCCCACGAGCGCGACGTCTGGGGGCGCGACGTCGCCCACGCGTGGCCGTGGTGGCGCCGCCAGCTCGTGCACCACATGACGCGGCGGTTCGGCGCCCCGGGAGACGCGTGGAGCCAACCAGCCTCTCACTGATCGCCGCCGGCGTAGCCGCGCTGGTCGTGGCCGGCCTCGTCGCGGTGGCCGTGTGGAAGCTGGTCCGGATCGCGATCCGCGTCGCCATCGCGGCCGTCGTGGTGCCGCTGTGCGCCGTTGGCGCCGCTGTTGCCGCGTGGTGGTGGTTGTCGTCGTGACGACCGTTCGCGAGGAGGGAGCATGCTGGAGCACCTGCCCGAGGAGCGACGTCGTCCTCGCGCGGGACCCGCCGGCAGGCGACGGGAGGATACCTGAGCGGTGCTCTAGGCCCAAAACAAGCGCAGGGCCGAGCCGTCAGCCATCAGCCATCAGGGTTCAGCTCGACAATGGCGCGATGGTGACCCAACCGACCTTCACCTGAACGCGAACAACCCGGT
>CAIUDO010000716.1 GCA_903897935.1 uncultured Pseudomonadota bacterium | reverse complement strand
CATGGCGGGCCTCGGGTGCATCGGTGAGTGGGTACAACGCCACCTGATCACCCGAAGTACCGCCTTCTTCCATCCCCGCGCCCAGAATTGCCGCTAGCCAGGTTGACGGAGGCCCGGCTGCACCCAATAGACTTCGGCCAGCTCGTCACGAGCGTACATGTGTCACCCTGATTGCGGGGAGGCGAGGTTGGAGAACCTTCGAGCTGCGACGGGAGTGAAGTTTCCCGTTCGCCGTGCGACCCACCTGCCGGAGACAAGCGACCGCTGTTGACATGAGGATCTTACGTCGTCGCCAAGAATGGCGCAAGGGCGGCCAGCTCCATTTGACGCCGGGACCCCCGATTCGATCCGTGATTCCAGAATAGAACGGTTATTCCCAAGGAATATCAGGCTCACCTATCCCGGCTCACTCCGCTTGCGCTTCCACATCGCCAGCCGGAGCGCGGGTCCGAGGACGGCGCGGGGGTCGCCCTCCGCCCTCGACTCTACGCCCTGGGTGACTCCGAGCTCCGCCGCGAACGCGTGTAGGCGGTGGTCGGATTCCGAGTTTCGTCGTTGACTTCCGCGCTCGCGATCAACATCCGCGTCGATCTCCGCGCGCGCGATCGCGTCGACTTCCGCGCCCGATCACCGACGGCGTCGACAACCGCTCCCGCGATCATCGACGCCGTCGATCTTCGACCGGTCAGCGCGACTTGCGCTGGTGCCGCTCTTCGGCCTCGCGCAGTCGGAAGGAGTCGGCGTCGATCCCGATGATCTCGGACCGATGGACCAGCGGGTCCACCAGCGTGACCACGCACGTCGCGCTCGGGCAGACCTCGCCCCACTCCGCGAACGGTATCTTCGTCGTCACCAGGATCGACCGTTCGGCCTCGTACCTACGGTTCACCACCTCAAACAGCAGATCCGCGTGTCGGTGGTCCTACGAGAGGTACCCGAGCTCGTCCACGACCAGCAGGGTCGGGCTGCTGTAGCGACGGATGGCCCGCTGTAAGGCCCGCGCGCCGTCCTGAGCCGCCAGGTCCTGCAGCGTCGCGCTTGCGCTCGTGAAGCGGACCGTCCGCCCGGCCAGGATGGCCTCCTGGGCGAGGTTCTTCGCGATCATCGTCTTTCCGACCGCGTTCGGCCCGACCAGGACGATGTTGACGGCCTCATCGAGGAACGCGAGCCGAAACAGCCCGTTGACCGCAGCCTTGTCGAGGCGTCGGGGCCACGACCAGTCGAAGTCGGCCATGGGGCTTGAACTTGCCCAGACGGGACCGCTTCGTGCGACGTTCGAGGCCGAGTCGGGCGCGTTCATGCTCCTCACGGACCACCAGGTCCTCGAGCCAGGGCGCGTCCGCGAAGTCCTCCCACCCCGCGTCCACCGCGCGCAGGCCGAGGGCGCGCACGCGCTCACGAAGCGGCCTCATGGCGTGCCCCCGATGCGGTCGTAGGAGCCGAGCGCGTGGGGCTGAACGTGCAGGTCGCGCACCCGCGCGTCGTCGGGCAGGGCCATTGCGAGGGGCGGCGGCCCGTCAGCGCGACGGTCCAGCACCTGCAGCACGGCCGGGAGGTGCGTGCGTGCGGCAGTAAACGCAGAGGAAGAGTCGGTAGGAGTCGTTGAAGGCGGAATCCGTCGCGAAGGCGCTCGACGGCGGGCTCACGGGCGACACTGCGGTGGGCAACGCGAACGTGAACGCCGCGTGGTCCACGGGGATCCGGAGGTGATTTGCGCCGGGTCCCCACCCTTCGCGCGCAACAGAGCTAACGCGCGGCTGACTATGGCGTCTCGCGGGCGCGCCCACGGGACGCGGCGACCGACCTGCGGCGTGCGCCCCGTCCCCTGGGCGCGGCCGCGAGACGGCGCCGGAAGTCGACACGCAGCCTGGTTGTCAGACGCGGAAGTCGACAGGAAGGCGCGGATTCACACGGCTGCCTGCAAACGCGCGCTGCGCGAG
The DNA here is from genome assembly GCA_903897935.1 of uncultured Pseudomonadota bacterium. Classification (GTDB taxonomy): domain Bacteria; phylum Myxococcota_A; class UBA796; order UBA796; genus CAIUDO01. The sequence goes on along the minus strand of CAIUDO010000716.1, from coordinate 1,032 downwards.
CCCGCTGGAGCGGCGAAGCGCAGCGAGATCCGCTCCGGTGTAGGCGGGCGGCTCCTCCACGGCGGAGGCGGCACGGCAGGTATCGCCCGACGCTGGCGTCGGCACGGGGAGCGATCGCGCCTGGCCCCGGCTACCGGGAGTTCCCGGCCGGCTAGGCTAGGCGGGGGGCTTGGCCGAGCTCGCTCTCGCAACGGGGGAGGGCAGCGTCGCCCGCGGCGGGGCCTGCCTCACCGGCAACGACGCGGCGATGCGGCTCTTGTCCGCGATGCGATGGTCCTCTTCGGCGCGATGCGCTCCCGCGCCCCGCCGCTCGTCGGCGACGCGGAGCCGCTGCGCTTCGCGCTGCCGCTCCTCTCGCCGGGCTCCCGCTCGGCCGCCCGCTTCGCCTCCCGCTCCTCGGCGGCGTCGCGCTCGCGGCGCGCTGCCGCCTCGCGGGTCAGCACCGCCGCCCGATGGGCCGCCGTGGTCGCGGCGAACTCCGCCCCTCGCCGCCGGATCTCGTCCTCCGGTCCGGGCTCCGAAGCCGCGGTTGGGGCGACGCGATCGGCTCGCGAGCGCGACTCCGCGTGGTCACCAAGAGCCGCGCCCCGAGCCCCGCGGAGCTTCGCCGCCATCAGGTCGATGACTCGCTCCTCGGCGGGGGTCGCCGATTCGCTGCACCCTCGAAGCCCCACCTACCCGGTCGGCCACAGCGGGAGGCCATCTGCCCCACGAACTTCCGGGAGTCCTCGACGATGGCGTGGTTCTCGACGCTCCCGTGCAGCGGTCGAACACGAGCAGGTGCCATCGGGCAGCGGAACGGAGCGCCTCCTCTCCAGCGGGGTTGTCGTAGACTTGATGCCGGCCGGCGAAGGGGTCGGCGCGGTCTTCCGGCTGGTCCCGTGCCTCAGGTCAAGCTGGGCACGCCTTGCTCCTTGTTGGGAGGCGAGATCGGGCCGTGACGTGGTCGATGTTGTTTGACGCGACGCGAACCGTTTGACCCCAAACGAAAAAACCCAGCCGCGAAGGCTGGGTTTCTTGTAACTCCCGCTG
>CAIUDO010000715.1 GCA_903897935.1 uncultured Pseudomonadota bacterium | reverse complement strand
TCAGCCCGGCGCTGCGCATCATCACCCGCGTCGAGTCCGACGAAGCGGCGAACAAGGCCCGCCGCGCCGGCGCGTCGTTGGTCATCAGCCCGCACGGCATCGGCGGCGCCCACATGGCGCACGGGCTACTGCGTCCAGAGTCGAGGATGTTCCTCGACCTCGCGACGACGCGAATGCACCGCGAGCTCGAGATCGAAGACGTACCGGTCGGGGTGGGCGGGGTCACCGGCACGCTCCTGGAGCTGCGGCTGCGCGACCGCTACCAGATCATGCTGATCGCGGTCCGGCGGGCGGACGGCACGATGGTGTCGATGCCGGGCTCCGACACCCAACTCGGGCCGGGGGACGTCGCCATCGTGATCGGTCGCCCGGAGCACGTGGCGGCGTTCGCCTCCGCCGCCAACCCGTCCCGCAAGCGTCGGTGAGGCGGTCGATCCCGCGGCGCCCCGGTTACAGACACGGGATGACCCGCAGCCTCTGCTTGTTGTTGGCGCTCGCCGCCTGTCGTCGCACCGCGCCGGTCGAAGCGCAGCCCGAGATGGCGACGGGCTGGCGCGAAGGCGTCGCCGCCGCGCACGGCGGGGCCGCGGTCGTCGTCACCGCGCACCCCGAAGCGAGCCGCGCCGCCGGGCAGATCCTGGAGGGTGGCGGCAACGCGGCCGACGCCGCCGTGGCCGCCGCCATCGCGCTCACCTTGGTGGAGCCGCAGTCGTCGGGCATCGGAGGTGGCGGGTTCTTGCTGCACTTCGACGCCGAGTCGCGCGAACTGACCGCGTGGGACGGGCGGGAGACGGCCCCCGCCGCCACCACCGCCGAGCTGTTCTGGGCCGACGGCGCCCCGCAGCGCTTCCCCGACGTCGTCGCGGGCGGTCGTTCGGTCGGAACCCCGGGCCTCGTGCGGATGCTCGAGCAGGTCCACCGGGCGCACGGCGCGTCGCCGTGGGCGGACCTGGTCGCGCCGTCGATCGAGCTGTCGGAGCGCGGGTTCGTGGTCACGCCGCGGCTGGAGAAGATGGTCCGCGGCATGGAGCGCCAGATCGACCCGCTCCGAAAAGACCCCACGGCGAAGGCCTACTTCTACCCCAACGGCCAAGGGCTGCGCGCGGGCGACACGCTGACCAACCCAGCGTTGGCCGCGACGTTACGCGCGCTGTCGGCGGGCGCCGACGCGTTCTACACCGGTCCGATCGCGGCGCAGATCGTCGACGCGGTGCACGGCGCGTCCGCGAGCCAAGGCGCGCTCACGCTCGACGATCTGGCCGCCTACACGCCGATCCGCGGCGAGGCGCTGTGCCGGCCGTACCGTCGGTTCACGGTGTGTGGGCACGGCCCGCCGAGCTCGGGCGGGGTCGCCGTCTTGCAGCTGCTCGGGCTGCTCGAGCGCTTCCCGAGCGACCAGCTCGACCTCGCCACCGCCGACGGCGCGCACCGGTTCGTCGAAGCGGCGCGCCTCGCGATGGCCGACCGCAACCAGTGGGTCGCCGACCCGGCGTTCGTGCCCGTCCCCGTCGACGCGCTGCTCGACCCGGCGTACCTCGCGGCGCGGTCCGCGCTGATCACGGAGCGGCGCGCCGAAGTGGTGGGAGCCGGCGTGATCCCGGCGCCCGCGCCGGTCACGCCGCCGAGCTGCCCAGAGTCGAAGGACACCACCCACCTCGTGGTGGTCGACGCGACCGGCGACGCGGTGTCGCTCACCAGCAGCATCGAGAACGCGTTCGGGTCGGGCGTGATGGTGGGTGGGTTCTTGCTCAACAACCAGCTCACCGACTTCGAGATCGACGCGCGCACGCCCGGCGGGGCGCACCCGAACGCGGCCGCGCCGTGTAAGCGGCCGCGCAGCTCGATGAGCCCGACGGTGGTGCTCGACGAGCAGGGTCAGGTGGTGATGGTGCTCGGATCGCCCGGTGGATCCCGCATCATTCAGTACGTAGCGCGGGTGTTGGTGCTCACGTTGGACGGCGGGGTGCCGCTGCAGGCGGCGATCAGCCGGCCGAACCTGGCCGCGATGGGCGACGTGGTGGAGCTCGAGAACGACGGCGGCAGCCCGCCGTGGAGCGCGGAGCTGGCGCAGGGGTTGGCCGATCGAGGGCACACGATCAAGCAGACCAGCCTCAACAGCGGCCTGCATGGCGCGATGTGGGACGGGGCGTCGTGGGTGGGCGCGGCCGATCCACGTCGGGACGGGCTGGTCGTCACGCCGCGCTGACGGGCGATCACGTTCGGATGCGCCCAGGAACTGCCTCCAAGCATCGCTTACGGCCAACCCGCCCGATCAGGGGTCAGGTCGATCACTTTCGTCGCGGGCCGGTCGGCGACCTTGGATCCTCGCTTATGGCGGCGCCGGAGGCCGATCTCGAAAGTGATCGACCTGACCCCTTCTTGAGGGTTGGGCGATGACGACCCAGGAACGCCTGGTCTCGGCGTGCCGTCGTCGGCGGCGGAATGTGATCGACCTGGCACCGGAGACGCGCCGCGGGGAGGCTCAGATTCCACCAGGCGATCATCCAGGGTGTACCTGGCGCGTCGCCGACCCCCGATCCAGGGGTCAGGTCGATCACTTTCGTCGCGGGCCGGTCGGAAACCTTGGATCCTCGCTTATGGCGGCGCCGGAGGCCGATCTCGAAAGTGATCGACCTGACCCCTTCTTGAGGGTTGGGCGATGACGACCCAGG